>NZ_JBHTVQ010000002.1:197366-253551 GCF_042792855.1 Streptomyces sp. NPDC056600 | reverse complement strand
TCGCCGGATCCCGCACGTCCAGCGTCTCCACCGTGCGCCCGTCCCGCAGGACCGTCACCGAGTCGGCGACCCGCAGGATCTCGTTGAGCTTGTGCGAGATGATCACCGAGGTGATGCCCTGCTCCTTCAGCTCCAGCACCAGGTCGAGGAGTTTGCCGCTGTCCTCGTCGTTGAGCGCCGCGGTCGGCTCGTCGAGGATCAGCAGCTTCACCTCCTTCGCCAACGCCTTCGCGATCTCGACCAGTTGCTGCTTGCCCACGCCGATGTCCGCGACCCGGGTCTGCGGCCGGTCCCGCAGGCCCACCCGGCGCAGCAAATCCGCGGCGTGCCGCAGCGTCGCGGTCCAGTCGACGAAGCCGCGCCGGGCGTGCTCGTTGCCGAGGAAGATGTTCTCCGCGATCGACAGGTACGGCACCAGCGCCAGCTCCTGGTGGATGATGACGACGCCGCGCCGCTCACTGGCCCTGATGTCGCGGAACTGGCACAGCTCGCCCTCGAAGAGCACCTCTCCTTCGTAACTCCCGTGCGGGTGAACGCCGGAGAGGACCTTCATCAGGGTCGACTTGCCCGCGCCGTTCTCCCCGCAGATGGCGTGGACCTCACCCCGCCGTACGGTCAGGTTGACGTCGGACAGCGCCGTCACCCCGGGGAAGGTCTTGCCGATCGAGCGCATTTCCAGGACGGGTCCCGCCACGGGCCGTCTCCTTTCCCACAGCCCGCGCCGTTACTTGAGGTCGGCCTCGGCGTAGTAGCCGCTGTCGACCAGGATCTTCTTGTAGTTGGAGGCGTCCACGTTCACCGGTTCGAGGAGGTACGCGGGAACCACCTTGGCGCCGTTGTCGTACGTCTTGTCGTCGTTGATCTCGGGCTTCTCGCCCCTCAGCACGGAGTCGACCATCCCCGCGGCGAACGTGGCGAGTTCACGGGTGTCCTTGAAGACGGTCTGGGTCTGCTCCTTCGCCACGATCGACTTCACCGACGCGACCTCGGCGTCCTGACCGGTCACGATCGGCAGCGGCTTGGCCTTCGAGCCGTAGTCGTCGGACTTCAGGGCCGAGAGGATGCCGATGGAGATGCCGTCGTAGGGGGAGAGGACCGCGTCCACCCGCTCGGACTTGTACGCCGAGGTCAGCAGGTCGTCCATGCGCTTCTGGGCCGTGCCGCCGTCCCAGCGCAGGGTGGTCACCTGGTTGAGCTCGGTCTGGCCGGAGCGGACCTTCAGCTGCTTCTTGTCGATGTAGGGCTGCAGCACCTTCATCGCGCCGCCGAAGAAGTATTTGGTGTTGTTGTCGTCGTTGGAGCCGGCGAACAGCTCGATGTTGAACGGGCCCTTCTTCGAGCCGTCGGCCAGACCGAGCTTCTCGACGATGTAGCCGCCCTGGAGCTCGCCGACCTTCTCGTTGTCGAAGGAGGCGTAGTAGTCGACGTTGGGGGAGTTGAGGATCAGGCGGTCGTAGGCGATCACCGGGATGTCGGCGTCGGCCGCCTGCTGCAGCACGTTGTCCAGCGACTTGTTGTCGATGGCGGCGACGACGAGGGCCGAGACGCCCTGGGTGATCATGTTCTCGATCTGGGCGACCTGGGTGTCCGGATCGTCCTCGCCGTAGACCAGCTGGGTCTTGTAGCCCAGGCCCTTCAGGCTCTTCACGACGTGGTTGCCGTCGGCGATCCAGCGCTCGGAGGACTTGGTCGGCATCGCGATGCCGATGGTGGCGTCCTCGGGGCCACCCTTCTTCTCCTCGCTGCCGCCCTCGCTGTCCTGCCCGCAGGCGGTCAGTACCAGGGCGAGGGCGGCGGCGGCCGTGGCGAGTGTGGCTCTGCGCGTGCGCATGGGCGTCCATCCTTGGTTCGTGTCGGTGGGGTGAGCCGTCAGGGACCGGTCATTGATGCGCCGTCAATTTGTGAGCGCTCACAGTACTGCGGGCCACGCTCCGCGGACAGATCTCGGTCAGCTCCTTCACGGATCTTCCTCCAGCGGCACGTCCGGCCCCGTCCGCACGGCGAACCCCCGCCCTCCTGTGCGGAGGCGCGGGGGTCCGGGGGCGGGTCGGAGGGCCGGGGGAGCGGCCGGCCTAGATCACCTCGTCCAGCTCGGCCTCCATCCGCGACGCCTCCCCGTAGCGCGCGACGGCCTGGGCGAGCAGCGTGCGCAGGACGTACGCGAACAGCGCGACCCCCAGGATCGCCAGGCCGATCCCGGCCATGATGACGGTGACGCCGGGATCCTCCCGCTGCCCGGGCGCGTTGAGGGCCGTGACGGCGAACCACACGAGGGAGGCGGCCACCACGGCCCCGATCACGCCGTCCACGTACCGGAAGGCCGCGTCGGAGAACACGGTCCCGCGTCGTGCCATCGTCACCAGCCGCCAGACGCAGACCGCGGCGACCTGCACCGTCACCATGCCCAGCATCGTGACCAGACGCAGCGGGGTGAGCGGGAGCGACCCGTCCTCCGGGTCGTAGGCCAGCGCCCACACCATCCCGGCCTGCACGAACACGGTGCCGGCGAGCACCACCACGAGCACGACGCGCAGTGCCCCCACGGTCAGCTTTCCCATTCCTGTCCCTCCATCGAATCGCGATGGGAATCTATCGATTTTCGATATGCGAGGCAAGAGGGTGTGCGTCCGACGCGGTGCGGGCGCGGGCGGCGGGGGCGGTGCGGGCGGCCGTCCGGGCGTACCGGGCGCGGGGGAGCGGCTCCCGTTTGTGATCGCTCACAGCCACAGTGGCCCTGAGCTCGGGGAACGTCGTCCCTCGAGTTGCCTGCCCCTCGTGCCCCCGAAGGCGTCCGCGTCCCGCCCGGCGCAGGCCTCTTGCACCTCCAGTTGTTAGCGCTCACACTGGCTGCCGAACGCCGGACCCCACACCGCGGGCCCTTCCACGGGCTCCGTCCTCGGCGTGGCAGCCGCATGTCCGCGACCCGGCGCTCCCCCCACCGCACCGGTTCCGCCGAACGCCCCTCCGGGGCGGGCGGGCCGCTACCCCAGGAGGAAGACATGGCATCCGAGAAACCGTTACGCGCCCGCCTGTTATGGCGGTGGCGGCGAGGGACGGTCGGAGCGGCCGTCGCGGCCCTGCTCGCCGGGATGTGCCTCGCGCTCGGCACCACCCCCGCCTCGGCCGCCACGGTCGACACCGGCGCCACGTACGTCCTCGTCAACCGCAACAGCGGCAAGGCGATGGACGTGTACAACCTGGCCACCAACGACGGCGCCCGCATCGTGCAGTGGGCCCGTAACGACCAGGCGCAGCAGCAGTGGCAGTTCGTCGACTCCGGCAACGGCTACTACCGGCTGAGGTCGAAGCTCTCCGGCAAGGTGCTGGACGTGTACAACTGGTCCACCGCCGACAACGGCCAGGTCGTCCAGTGGCCCGACCTCAACGGCGCCAACCAGCAGTTCCGTCTCGCCGACTCCTCCGACGGGTACGTGCGGCTGATCAACCGCAACAGCGGCAAGGCGATCGGCCCGCAGAACGGCTCCACCGCGGACGGCACGAACATCGTCCAGTCCACCGACACCGGAGCGGGCGCCCAGCAGTGGCAGCTCGTCAAGGTGGGTGGCACCACCACGCCGCCGGGCGGCAGCTGCTCGCTCCCGTCGACGTACCGGTGGAGCTCCTCGGGGGTCCTGGCGCAGCCGAAGAACGGGTGGGTCTCGTTGAAGGACTTCACCGCGGTGAAGCACAACGGCAAGTACCTGGTCTACGGCTCGAACGTGGCGGGCTCGTCGTACGGCTCGATGGCGTTCAGCCCGTTCACGAACTGGTCCGACATGGCGTCGGCCGGCCAGAACGGGATGGGCCAGGCGGCCGTGGCGCCGACGCTCTTCTACTTCGCGCCGAAGAACATCTGGGTGCTGGCCTACCAGTGGGGACAGTGGCCGTTCATCTACCGCACCTCGAGCGACCCGACCAACCCCAACGGCTGGTCCTCGCCGCAGGCGCTGTTCACCGGGAGTCTCCCCGACTCCGACACCGGTCCGATCGACCAGACGCTGATCGCCGACGGGCAGAACATGTACCTGTTCTTCGCCGGTGACAACGGCAAGATCTACCGGGCGAGCATGCCGATCGGGAACTTCCCCAGCAGCTTCGGCTCCTCGTACACGACCATCATGAGCGACACGAAGGCCAACCTGTTCGAGGCCGTCCAGGTCTACAAGGTGCAGGGCCAGAACCAGTACCTGATGATCGTCGAGGCGATGGGCGCCAACGGCCGCTACTTCCGCTCCTTCACGTCCTCCAGCCTGAGCGGGTCGTGGACCCCGCAGGCCGCGAGCGAGAGCAACCCGTTCGCGGGCAAGGCCAACAGCGGCGCCACCTGGACCAACGACATCAGCCACGGCGACCTGGTCCGCGACAACCCCGACCAGACCATGACCATCGACCCCTGCAACCTGCAGCTCCTCTACCAGGGCAAGTCGCCCACCGCGGGCGGCGACTACAACCAGCTGCCGTGGCGGCCGGGCGTGCTCACCCTGCAACGCTGACCGGTCCGGCCCACGCCCCGGGTCCTTCCGCCTTCGCGAGGAAGGACCCGGGGTCCCGGCCGTTCACCCGGTGCGGGACCGCGCCCGGCCGAGGTTCACCCCGCTGGCGATGATCCCGATGTGGCTGAACGCCTGCGGGAAGTTGCCCATGAACTCGCCGTCGGCGGGACGGATCTGCTCCGACAGGAGCCCCGTCGCGCTGGCACGGGCGCACAGGGACGCGTACAGCTCCTCGGCCTCCTCCAGCCGGCCCTGACCGGCCAGGTTGTCGACCAGCCAGAAGCTGCACAGCACGAACGCGCCCTCGTCACCGGCCAGACCGTCGGGGGACTCGTCGTGCAGGTAGCGGTACAGCAGTCCGTCGCCCGCCGACAGGCGCGTCGCCACGGCGGTCGCCGTCGCGACCATCCGCGGATGGTCGACCGGGACGACCCCGCGCAGCGGCAGGGCGAGCAGGCTGGCGTCGAGCGCGCCCCCGCCGGAGAGCGCCACGCTGAGGGTCTGCGCGTCCTCGTCCCAGGAGTCCTCGAGGATCCGCTTCCGCAACTCGTCCGCCGCGGCCCGCCACATGTCGACCCGTCCGGGCAGCCCGTGCCGCTCGGCGATGCGCACCGCACGGTCCAGCGCCACGTGGCACAGTCCCGCCGAGTAGGTGAAGACGCCGCCGTCGTTGCGCACCTCCCAGATGCCCTGGTCGGGCTGGTGCCAGGCGGTGGTCGCCTGGTCCGCCAGCCTCGCGAGGCTGGACCACAGGGCGGGCTGGATCTCCCCTCCGGCCAGCAGCCACTGGTCGGCGCAGTCCAGGATCTCGCCGTAGACGTCGTGCTGACGCTGGTCGGTCGCGCCGTTCCCCCAGCGCACCGGGGCCGAGCGCCGGTATCCCTCGAGCTCGCCGTCCACCGTCTCGTCGGGGACCGGGAGTCCGTCGAGGGTGTACATGATGCGGGGCCGCCCGGTCTGCTCGAAGGCGTCGAGGACCCAGCCCAGGAAGGCGTCCGCCTCGCCCCGGAAGCCGATGCGCCGCAGCGCGAACACGGCGAAGGCCGCGTCCCGGATCCAGGTGTAGCGGTAGTCCCAGTTCCTGATCCCGCCGACGGGGGCCGGGAGGGAGGAGGTGGGCGCGGCGACCGTCGAGCCGTTCGACCAGTCGTCGCACATCTTCAGGGTGATCGCGGACCGTCGCACCAAGGGCCCCTGCGGGCCCTCGTACGTGCAGCTGGTCATCCAGCGGCGCCACGCGTCACCGGTCGCCGCGAGCATGGCGTCGGCGTCGAAGCGGTGGTGCCGGTGGAAGCGGCCCCAGGACAGCACCAGATCGAGGCGGTCGCCCTCCCGCAGGTCGTAGCTGTTGCGCAGTCCCTCCAGGGGGCGGCTGCAGCGCAGATGGAGCCTCAGCCCGGGCTGCCGGTAGGGCCGCAGCTCCACCCCGCTGAACAGGGCGCGCGCCTGCGCCCCGCCCCGTGGCTCCAGGTCCGCCCGCAGCCGGACCCGGCCGGACAGGACCTGCGCGGAGCGCACCAGTTCGGCGCGCCCGGCCGGGGCGTCGTCACTGAGGTCCGCGCCCTGCCGCAGCGTGAGGGCGTCGGTGAGGCGGAGCAGGCCCTCGGTGGTGCGCAGTTCGGTGACGAGCACCCCGGTGTCCTCGACGTACCACTGCCGGGCCTCGACCAGATCGTCCGGCCGGACGGTGAAGTGCCCGCCCCGCTCGTGGTCCAGGAGCCCGCAGAACAGCGGCGTCGAGTCGAACCGGGGCAGGCACATCCAGGGGATCGACCCGTCGAGTCCGACCAGGGCCGAGGTCGTGCCGTCGCCGATCAGCCCGAGGTCCTCCAACGGCAGATAACCGTCGCGTCGGCGGATCGGCCGGAACGGTGGGTCGGAATCGTACATGAGGTCTCGTTCCTCCCCGCAGCCGTGGGTGTGGTCCAGCGCCCTCGCCCCCACCGTCGCAGAGGGGGCGGGCGGACGCGAGGCGGTCGCGGCGGCACTGCTGCGAGTGGGTGACCGGGCCGATGCGGGTCCACCACCGCCGCAGATCGTGCGGGCGGTACGGCGGGGAGGCCCGAGGGCACACCATCAGAACGGCACGGTGGTCCTCCCGGGCATCCCGGTCGCCGACGTCCCACGCGACCGCGCTCCGGCGTGCGAGGGCTCTCTCCCGCACCGGCGGACGGCGCCTTGGACGGAAGGACGCGCCCTCTGCTCCAGGCCGTCCGACCCCCGTCGGCTTATTGCGAGTCATATGCAATAGCATGTTGTGCGCAAAGCTGACCGGCACGGCACGGGCGGAGAACTGATGACTGGTCGACGAACGAGGGCCCTCGCGGGGGCGGCGGCACTGGGCGTGGCGGCGACCGCCTGCTCGGCTCCGGGCGGTGACGCGAGGACCGGCGCGCGGGGCGCCGCCGAGTCGGTGGTGATCGGCGTCCCCTGGGAGCCGGACACCTTCAGCCCGCTCCTGGGCTACGGCAAGGACGGCAACTCCAAGATCTTCGACGGCCTGCTCGAACTCGACGCCGACCTCGCACTGAGGCCCGCCCTCGCCGAGGACCTCCCCGAGGTCGGCCCCGACGGCCGCACCTACACCTACACGCTGCGCGACGGCGTCACCTTCAGCGACGGCGAACCGCTCACCGCCGAGGACGTCGTCTTCACCTACGAGACGATCCTCGACAAGGCGACCAACAACCCGAACCGCAGCGAACTCGCGGCCGTCGACACGGTCCGGGCGGCCGCCGACGACAAGGTCGTCTTCACCCTCAAGTACCCCTACGCCGCCTTCGCGGCGCGCACCGTGCTGCCGATCGTCCCCGAACACGTGGCCGGCGGGCAGGACCCCAACACCGGTTCCTTCAACACCCGGCCGGTCGGCACCGGCCCGTACGTCCTCGCCGACTGGCGCAAGGGGGAGAAGGCCGTCCTCAAGGCCAACCCCCGCTACCGGGGACCGAAACCCGCGGTGCGCACGCTCACCATGGCGATAGTCACCGACGACGACGTCCGCGCCACCCGCCTGCGCTCCGGCGACCTGGACGGCGCCGTCCTGCCGCCGAACCTGGCGGCGACCTTCGAGGACGACCAGGACCGGACGACCTACCGCGCCCGGTCCTACGACTACCGCGCCGTCAGCCTCCCCACCGCCCACGAGGTGACCGGCGACCCCGCCGTACGCCGTGCCCTCGACCTCGCGGTGGACCGCGCGACCATGGTCGACAAGGTCCTGGACGGCGCCGGCCGGCCCGCCTACGGCCCGCTGCCCAGCGACGACCCCTGGTTCGCGCGGGGCACCGAACGCGCCCACGACGTGAAGAAGGCCGCCCGCGTCCTCGACCGGGCCGGCTGGAAGGCCGGCCGGGACGGCGTGCGCGTCAAGGACGGCGTCCGCGCCGCCTTCACCCTCCACCACCCGGCAGGCGACCGTATCCGCCAGGACCTCGCCCTCGCCTACGCCTCCGACGCCAGGCGGATCGGCGTCGACGTGACGGTGGAGAGCGCCACCTGGGAGGTCATCGAGCCCCGGATGGGCCGCGACGCGGTCCTCGCCGGCTTCGGCAGCACCGGCGACCCCGACTTCGGCCTGTACACCCTGCTCCACTCGTCCCTGGCGGGCGACGGGTTCAACAACATGCCCCACTACGACAACCCGGCCGTCGACCGCGCCCTCGACGACGCCCGCCGCACCCGCGACACCGACGCGCGCAAGGCCGCCTACGACACCGTGCAGCGCGAGCTCGCCGACGACCCCGGCTACACCTTCCTCACCCACCTCGACCACGTCTACGTCCTCGCCGACCGCTGGCAGGACCTGACCACCCAGGTCGAACCCCACGAGCACGGCTTCGCCGGCGGCCCGTGGTGGAACGTCGAGGACTGGCAGCCGAAGCCGTGACCGCGCCCTCGGCGCGCGGCGCGGCCCGGCTGGCCGGGCGCCGCCTGCTGTACGCCGTCCCCCTGCTCCTGACCGTCACCTTCGCGGTGTTCGCCCTGGCCGCCGCCTCCCCCTTCGATCCGGTCCGCGCCTACGCCGGAACCGCCGGACTCTCCGCCGACCAGGCGACCCTGGACCGGCTGGCCGACAACCTCGGCGCCGACCGGCCGTTCGCGGCGCGGTGGTGGGACTGGCTGACCGCGGCGCTCTCCGGCGACCTCGGCGACTCCACGGTGTTCCGCCAGCCGGTGGCCCAGGTCGTCGCCGAACGCATGGTGTGGTCCGCCCTGCTGTGCGTCACCGCCTTCGCCGCCGCCGTCCTGCTGGGCACCGCGCTCGGCGTCCTCGCCGCCCGCCGCCCCGGGTCGCTCACCGACCGTGCCGTGACCTCCGCCGCCTACGTCCTCTCGGCGGCCCCGGTCTTCTGGATCGCGCTGCTCGCCGTCTGGCTGTTCGCCCTGCGGCTCGGCGTGCTGCCGGCCGGCGGCCTGACCGACACCGGCAGCGAGACGGTGCACCCGGCCGACGTCGCCCACCACCTCCTGCTGCCCGCCGGGGTCCTGACGGCCTCCCAGCTGCCGTGGTTCGTCCTCTACGTACGCCAGGGGGTGACCGACGCGCTCGCCGAGGACCCGGTGCGCGGCGCCCGCGCCCGGGGCCTCACCGAGCGCACCGTGCTGCTCCGCCACGCCCTGCGCTCCGGACTCCTCCCCGTCCTCACCCTGATCGGCACCCGGGTGCCCGAACTCATCACCGGGGCACTGCTGGTGGAGACCGTCTTCAGCTGGCCCGGCATCGCCGCCGCCACCGTCTCCGCGGCCACCTCAGTCGACTTCCGGCTGCTGGCCGCGCTGACCGCGTGCGCCACCGTCGCCGTCCTGCTCGGCAACCTCCTCGCCGACCTGCTGACCGGCCTGACCGATCCGAGGGTGAGCTTCCGTGACCTGTGACGCGTCCACGGCGCCCGCGCCGGCGCCCTCACCGGCCCCCGCCTGGCGGCCCGCCGGCCCCACGCGGCGCTCCTGGCGCACCCTGCGCGTCGGCTCCGCCGCCGGCGTCCTCGCCGTGGTGACCGTGGCGGTGCTGGTGGTCCCGCCGCTGGTCCAGCTCGACCAGCAGTCCGTGCACCTGGGGTCCAAGCTCCTGCCCCCCGGCCCGGCCCACCCGTTCGGCACCGACGACCTGGGCCGTGACCTGCTGCTGCGCTGCGTCCACGGGCTGCGGGTGTCGCTGTTCGTCGGGGTGGCCGCCGCCCTGGTCGCCGCGGTGGTGGGCACCGCCGTCGGCACCCTCGCGGCGACCCTCGGCGGACGGGCGGACCGGGTCCTGATGCGGGCCGTGGACGCGGTGGCCTCCGTCCCGCACCTCCTGCTCGGCGTCTTCGTGGTCGCCCTGTGGCGGCCCGGAGTGCTGCCCGTCCTGGTCTCCGTCGCGGCCACCCACTGGATCTCCACGGCACGGATCGTGCGCGCCGAGGTGCTCTCGCTGCGCTCCCGGCCCTACGTCGACGCCGCGATCTCCGGCGGCGCGTCCCGGTGGCGCGTCGCCGTACGCCACCTGGTCCCGGGCGTCCTGCCGCAGGCCGGCCTCGCCGCCGTGCTCTCCGTGCCGCACGCCATGTGGCACGAGTCGGCCCTGTCCTTCCTCGGCCTGGGCCTGCCCACCCACATGGCGAGCCTCGGCAACCTCATCGAGGACGCCCGGGGCTCGCTGCTCGCCGGGCAGTGGTGGCCGACCCTGTTCCCCGGCCTGTTCCTGGTGATCCCCACCCTCGCCGTGGCCGGCCTGGCCGGAGCCTGGCGCGAGCGGATCAACCCCCGCCGCCGATCGGAGCTGACCCTGTGACCGACGCCGCCCACCCGCCCCGCGCCACCACGCCCACCGCCGCCGAGGCCACTCCCACCGGCCGCGCCGCCGCCGCGGGTGCCGCCGCCGGGAGTGCCGCTGCCGCGGATGCCGCCGGCGGGGGCGCCGCCACGGGTCCGGCACCGGTGGGCGGGACCGCCGCGCGTGCCGCCGACGCGTGTGCCGGCACCGGGAGTGCCGCTGCCGCGGACGCCGCAGCCAGGAGCGCCGCCACCAGGAGTGCCGCTGCCGCGGATGCCGCCGGCGGGGGCGACGAGGCGGCGGGTGTTCCCGTCGTGCTGTCCGTCCGCGACCTGCACGTCCGGTTCCGCATGCCGCGTGGGCGGGCCGCCGTGCGCGCCGTCACGGACGTCTCCTTCGACGTCCGGGCCGGCGAGTGCCTCACCCTGGTCGGCGAGAGCGGCTGCGGCAAGTCCGTCCTGGCCTCGGCGCTCCTAGGCCTCCTGCCCGCCAACGCCGAGACCGCCGGCCACGCCGTTCTCGGCGGGCTCGACCTGCTCACCGCCGGCGAACGCGTGCTGGCCCGTCAGGTCCGCGGCCGCCTGGCCGGCCTGATCCCGCAGAGCCCCGCCGCCCACCTCACCCCGGTCCGGACGATCCGCTCCCAGCTGGAGGAGACCGTCGCCCAGCTCACCGTCGTGCGGGGCCGCGCGGCACTGCGCGCCGCCGCCGAACAGGTCGCCGCCCGGGCGGCCTTCCCCGTCGGCCACCTGGACCGCCACCCGCACGAACTCTCCGGTGGTCTCGCCCAGCGGGCCGCCACCGCTCTCGCCCTGGCCGGCGACGCGCCCCTGCTGCTAGCCGACGAGCCGACCACCGGTCTCGACCGCGACCTGGTCGACCACACCGTCGACGAGCTGCGCCGCCACGTCGACGACGGCGCGGGCCGCGCGCTGCTGATGATCACCCACGACCTCGCCGCCGCCGAGCGCGTCGCCGACCGGGTGGCCGTCATGTACGCCGGCCGCGTCGTCGAACTCACCACCGCGGAGGCGTTCTTCGGCACGCCCGGTCCCCGCCACCCGTACAGCAGAGGCCTCCTCGACGCCCTGCCCGACCGGGCGTTCGCCCCGATCCCCGGTCTCCCGCCGCCGCTGGACGCGCTCCCGTCCGGCTGCGCCTTCGCCCCCCGGTGCGCCTCCGCCGACCGGACGTGCGCCGTCGCCCCGTCCGCGGCGTCGGGCATCGCCTGCCACCCCCCCCGGGAGGTCGTCCGTGCGGCTTGAGATCCGGTCCGTCACCGCGGGCTACGAGCGCTCCGCCCCGGTGGTGCGGGACGCCTCGCTCACGCTCGCCTCCGGCGAGGCGGTCGGCCTGCTCGGCCCGAGCGGCTGCGGCAAGTCCACCCTGGCCCGCGTCGCCGCCCTCCTGCACCGCCCCGACTCCGGCACCGTGTCCTTCGACGGCGTGCCCGTCACCGGCTGGCGGCACCGGGCGCCCCGTTCGCTGCGCACCGCCGTCGGCGTCGTCCTCCAGCAGCCGCGTCTCGCCGCGGACCCCCGTCTCACCCTCGCCGACCTGATCGCCGAGCCCCTGCGGGCCACCGGCCGCCGGGAGGAGGTCCCCGCCCGGGTGCGGGACCTCACCCCGCTGGTCGGGCTCACCCCCGACCTCCTGCCGCGCCGCCCGCACGAGGTCAGCGACGGCCAACTCCAGCGCGCCTGCCTCGCCCGGGCCCTCGTCCTCGGTCCCCGCCTGCTGATCTGCGACGAGATGACCGCCATGCTCGACGCGTCCACGACGGCCGCGCTGGTCGCCGCCGTGGAGACCTACCGCCGCACCACCGGCGCCACCCTCCTCGCCGTCGGCCACGACTCCGTCCTCCTGGACCGCTGGTGCGACCGCCTCGTTCCCTGGCCGACCCTCGGCGCCGCCGGTTCCGAGGACGCGCTGCCCGGGCCCTGAAGGCTCAGCCGTCCCCGGCGTCACTCTGGCCGGTTACGGCCTCGGCGACGCCCGGGCGCCGAGCCGATACTGGTGCCCTGGCGACATGCCCCCCTCGTGGTCGCCCGCACTCCGGAGGCCCGGATGCCGCCCGAGACAGCACCGAGGCACGGAGGCGCCGCACCGCTGCCCGCCCGTGACGGGTGTCCGGCACCGGCCCACCGCACGCCGCCGTGACCCGCGGAGCGCCGGGCACCGGAACCCGCTGCCCTCGAACCCGTGGCTTCGCAACCCGCCGCCTCGAAGTCCGCCGCCCGGCCCGGTACCGTCGGGCAGCCGCCGCCCTGCTCCCGGCAGGCGCCTCCCTGCTGTTCGGCGCGGCCGGGCACACGGCCGCCGGCGGAGGGCGCCCGGGCGCGGGGGTGACGGCCACCGCCCTCGTGGTGCTGACCGCGCTCAACACCGCGCTCTCGGCCCGGGCCCGGCGGCACGCGTTCCGGGCCGCGGTCCTCGGAGCGGCGATGCAGCAGGCGCTGCTGCACCTGGCGTTCCACGCGTCCACCGGCCCGTCCGGGCACCACCCGCGCGGGGACGGGTCCATGCCGCACCCGGCGCACACCCCGCACCACGCGCACGAGTCAGCCGCGCCGGACGCCGCGACCGCGATGGGGGCGGCGCACGCGCTGGCCACACTCGGGGCCGTCGTGGTCCTGCTGCGCGGGGAACGGCTGCTTCGCCGTCTGGCACGGCTGCTGGCCCGCGGGCTGCGCCTCCCGGCGCCGACGGGCACGCCGTGTCCCGAGACCGTCCGCGTGCCGAAGCCGTCCGGTCCGCCGCCCCTGTCCTTCGGTGCTCTCCTGGCCCGCGCCCGCGGCAGGCGCGGGCCCCCTCGGTGATCCTGGCCGCCGCCCGCCCCACGCGGGCGCGGCCGGAACACACCCGTCCGGACCCGGTCCGGACGGGATGTCGTCCTGTCCACCTTTCGCAGCGCGCCGTGCCACGGCGCGCCGGACGAGGGATCACCCATGACCACGACCGAAACCGGCCCGGCAGCGCAGCCGGGCCCGGCGGGCGCACCCGACGCGGGCCGCCCGCCGCGTTCCCGCCAAGGCTTACGCGCGCTGCTCGTGCGCCTGCACTTCTACGCCGGCGTGTTCGTCGCGCCGTTCCTGTTCGTCGCGGCCCTCACCGGGCTGCTCTACGCCTTCACCCCTCAGCTGGACCAGCTCGTGTACGGCGACTGGCTCGCCGTGGAGCAGGTCGGGGACGCGCCGCGTCCTCTGGCCGAGCAGCTCGAGGCCGCCCGTGCCGCCCACCCCGAGGGCGTGCTCGCCTCGGTGGTCACGCCGCCGGGTCCGGAGGACACCACCCGGGTCGTGTTCTCCTCCCCGGAGTGGGGGGAGAGACAGCACACCGTGTTCGTCGACCCCTACACGGCCGGGACGCAGGGCGAGCTGACCACCTGGTGGGGAGCCACCCCGGTCACCACCTGGCTGGACGAGTTCCACCGCAGTCTCCACCTCGGGGAGCGGGGCACGCTCTACTCCGAACTCGCGGCCAGCTGGCTGTGGGTGGTGGCGGCCGGAGGCCTGGTGCTGTGGATCGGGCGGAGCCGGGGACGGCGCGCCCCCACGGCCCGCGGCGTCCTGCTCCCCGACCGCTCCGCCACCGGCGTCCGCCGGACGCGGAGCCTGCACGCGGCGACCGGCGTCTGGCTGGCGCTCGGCCTGTTCTTCCTCAGCGCCACCGGCCTGACCTGGTCGCAGTACGCGGGCGCCCGGTTCGACCAGGCGGTCGACGCCGTCCGGGGACAGGCGCCGGTGCTCGACACCACCCTGCCCGGATCGGGTCCGGACGAAGGCGAGGGCGGCCACGCCGGCCACGGTGGCGGGGGCGGCGACGCCCTCACGGCCGGTCCGGCGGACTTCGACGCGGCTCTGCGGGCGGCCCGGGACGCCGGACTCGGCGGCACCGTGACCGTGACCCCGCCGGCGGGAGAGGGCCTGGCCTGGACGGTGGCCCAGAGCGACAACGTCTGGCCGGTGCACTACGACAGCGTCGCCGTCGACGTTGCCGCGGGCGAGGTGACCGACCGCACCCGCTGGGCCGACCATCCGCTCGCCGCCAAGCTGAGCAAGCTCGGAGTCCAGGCGCACATGGGCGTGCTCTTCGGCATCGTCAACCAGATCGTGCTCGCGGCGATCGCGGTCGGCCTGCTGTGCGTGATGTCCTGGGGATACCGCATGTGGTGGCAGCGGCGGCCCACCCGTGACGACGGCCGGGCGGCCTTCGGGAAGCCGCCGGCCCGGGGCGCCTGGCGGAGCCTGCCGCTTCCGGTGCTCCTGGTCGGGGCGCCGGTCGTGGTGGCCGTCGGCTGGGCACTGCCCCTGCTCGGCGTCACCCTGGCGGCGTTCCTCGTCGTCGACGCCGCGGCAGGCGCGGTCCGCGGACGACGCGTCCGGCGTCCCTGACGGGCCCGACGCGGCGACGCGCGTGACGCGCCGACGTGCCTGACGTGCCTGACGTGCCGACGTGTTGAAGAGAGCCCGGGGTTCGTGGTCCGCGCGCTCCCCGGGCGTGCCCGGGCACGCCGGACCGACGCCCGGGCGGGGGCCCCGGGCGTCGGACCGGGCGGGTCCGGACAGACCCCGTGGCGGCGCGGCGACACCGCCGCGACGGCAGGCCGGCGAGGTGGTGCGCCGGAGCGCCGCCACCTCGCCGGCCGCGGCCGTCAGTTGTTGGCCACGAAGTCGGTCACCAGCCGGTTGAACTCGTCGGGGTGCTCGATCATCGCCCAGTGCCCGCAGCGGTTCAGGACGACCAGTCGGCTGTCGGGGATGTTGGCCAGCAGGAACAGCGAGGTCTCGAACGACACCACGCGGTCGTCGCGGCCGTGGATCAGGAGCGTGGGCACCTTGATCCGCGGCAGCAGCTCCGGCTTGACCCACTTCGGCAGCGGGGCGCCCTTGGGCAGCCCGTCGACGTAGTTGGTCAGGTGCTCCGGACGGGCCAGCGCCGCCTCCGAACGAGCCTCGCACAGCTCGGCGGTGGCGAACCGGGCCTTGTCGTAGACCATGATCTCGACGAGCCGGCGCATGTTCTCCGGGCTCGCGTCGCGGTAGGCCGCGATCAGGTGCTTCAGCCCCTCGGAGGGTCCGTCACCGGGGCCGAAGAGAGTGGGGACGCGGCCCACCGGCGGGCCCATGGTGACCAGGTGGGTGATGCGGTCGGGGTGCTCGGTGGCCAGCCGGAGCGAGGTCTGGCCGCCCATGGAGTTGCCGACGAACGCCGCCTTCTCGATGCCGAGGGCGTCCAGGAACTGAACGGCGGCCTCGACGTGGTCGAGCTGGTCGACGGTGGCGGCGGAGGACTCGCCCCAGCCGGGCATGTCGACGGCGTACACGTGGAAGTGCTCGGCCAGCGCTTCGATGTTGCCGGAGAAGTTGCTCCACCCGGTGGCGCCGGGACCGCTGCCGTGCAGCAGCACGAGCGGATGCCCCGAGCCGGCCTCGTAGTAACGCAGCTCCCAGTCGGCCGTCCTGACGGTGCGGGCGATGTCGTCGCGGTCGAGAGCCATCAGTGGTCCTCCTCGTGCGGGGCGGGGGCAGGGGCGGGGGCGGCGGCGAGCAGTTCGGCGACCACGCTCGAGGGGCGGTGGCCCCAGCTGTGCAGGCGGTCGAGCGTCTTCACCTCCCACGTCTCCTCGTCGATGACCAGGCCGCCCCAGCCGTACTCGACGCTGAACCCCGAGGGCGTGAAGACGTAGAAGCTGAACATGTGGTCGTTCGGGTGCATGCCGAGCGTCATCTCGAACGGCTGCTTGGCGTCCATGCAGCGGTCGTAGGCCAGGCCGACGTCGCGGATGTCCTGCACCTCGACCATGAAGTGGTGGGTCTTCTTCGTGTGCGGCATGTCGCCGAAGGCCACCGTGTGGTGCCGGCCGTTGCAGTGCAGGAAGATCAGGTCGGCGACGATCCCGGGCGCCAGCTCCTCGACGATGATGTCGCTGATCCGGAAGCCCAGCAGGTCGATGTAGAAGGCCAGGTAGGTCTCGCGGGACACGCCGTGCGCCAGCAGGACCTGGTGGCCCGCGCCGCCGGCGCCGGTGACGAAGCCGCCGAGCAGCTTGGCGGACGAGAACGGGGTGGCGGCGTCGGCCAGGCCGGTGACCAGCTCGACCCGGTTGCCCATCGGGTCGGCGGTGACGAAGATCTGCTCCACCTTGCGGGCGGCGGCCAGCGCCGCGTCGCCCTCGGTCACCTCGAGGCCCGCCGCGCGGACCTTGGCGACCAGCGCCTCCAGCGCGGTGGCGTCCGAGACCTCGTAGCCGGTGGCCACCAGGTCGTCGGCGGGGCCCTCGGTGACGACCCAGCGGTGGGCCTTCTCGTCGGTGCGCAGGGTGAAGCCGTCCCCGGTCCTCTCCCCGAGCTGCATGCCGAGCAGCTCGACACCGAAGTGCTCCCAGTCGGTGAGGCTGCTCACCTCGTAGACGACGTAACCGAGTTCCTTGACTCCGGACATCGGCGTTGCTCCTAACTTCTGGTGGTTCGGGGGTACTTCAGAGGGCGGGAACGGCGAGGGAGCTGACGTCGGCGGCGGCGACGAACCGGTCCGGGCGCACGGCCACGGCGCGGGCGCCGTAGCGACGCAGCCACGGCAGGAGGACCTCGTCGAGGTCGACCAGGTCGTCGTCGGACCGGGTGTAGGAGGTCTTCGGGCGGACCGCGAGGTAGCGGGCGCCGAGCGCGTCCCATCCGGCCTTCTCCTCGGCGCTCAGCAGGGTGGCGGGGTCCACGTCGTCCCCCAGCAGCACGAAGCCGTCGCCCAGGAGGTCGTCCAGACGTGCCATGCGCCCGGCGGTGTCGCCGGTGACCGGCTGCGGGACCATCCGGCCCACGACGCTCGCGTCGCCGACCGGACCGCGGAGCCATCCGGCCTCCAGCACCGGGGGAGCGGTCAGCGGCGGCTCGAAGGGGGTGACCGTGTTCTCGGGCACCGCGTTCATCGCCGCCAGTTCCTCCTCCGTCGCCACCTGCCGGATGACCCGGCCGAGGCCGACCGCGAGGCCGGTGTAGAAGGCGGCGTTGGGGCGGCGCTCCGCCTCGTAGGTGTCCAGCCAGCTCTCGGGCAGTTCGCCCTTGATCACGCGGGCCAGCTTCCAGCCGAGGTTGTGGGCGTCGCGCATGCCGGACTGCATCCCGGCGCCGGCCCACGGAGGCATGAGGTGGGCGGCGTCGCCGGCCAGGAAGACGCGTTCCCTGCGCCAGTTGTCCGCCATCCGGGTGTGGTGCTTGTAGAAGGCGTGCTGGTGGATCTCGACGTCCTCCTCGGTGACGCCGAGCGCCTTGAGCAGCGGCCACACCTCGACGGCGGTCGGGTAGTCGGCCGGGGACTCGTCCGGCTTGAGCGGGATCTCCCACCGGTGGTTGCCCGCGGAGAGCGCGATGTCGACGACCGGACGTTCCCGGTCGGACCAGAAGGTGAGGAAGTCGCGGTCCGGCCACCAGCGCCGGACGTGGCAGTCGACGACCACCCAGGTGGTCTCGTCGGTGTCGCCGAGCAGTCTGCAGCCGACGTGACCGCGGGTGAAGCTGCTGCCGCCGTCGGAGCCGATCACGTATTTGACCCGGGTGGTGCGGGTGGTGCCGTCGTCGGCCGCGGAGGTGACGGTGACGCCTTCGGCGTCCTGGTCGATCCCGGTGACCGTGTTCCCGTAGTGCACGGTGACCAGGTCCGCGTGCCGCTCGGTGACGGCCGCGCGGATCTCGGCCTCCATGGTGGGCTGGTAGATGTTGTAGAAGCGCGGCCGGCGGCCGAGCGTCGACGGCGGGTGCTCGACCCGCATGATCTCCGCGCCGTCGTAGGTGATCCACCGCAGGGCGCGCTGCGGGTCGACCACCTTCTCGACCCGCTCGTCGATGCCCAGGTCCTGGAAGATCCGCATCGTCCAGTCGTTGACGGTCACGGCGCGGGCCCGGGGATAGATGTCCCGGTCACGCTCGAAGGCCACGGCGGAGATGCCGTACTTGGCGAGGGTCAGTGCGGCGATCACTCCGGTCGGGCCGTACCCGACGATCGCGACATCCGCGTCGTAGCTCATGGTCATGCGCTGGCTCCGGTCTCACAGCTCGGACGCAATGCGAGGAAGTTTTGTACCAACCGTTCGGTTTGCTGGAGGGAGCCAACAGGGTGACGAGGTGCTGCGTCAAGGGGGTGGTCGCCGGATCCGGTCACAGTTTTGGACCGATCGATCGGTACATTCCCAGGGAACGGGCAGAGCGGGCCGCTGTCAAGAGGTGAGCCGGAACCGAGGCCCGGCCGCCCGGGCGGGACGCCGGGCCCCGGCCCGTAGAATCCGCAGGGTGAGCGAGGCGGAGAGGGTGGAGCGGGTGGAGCCGGCGGAGAAGTTCAGGCCTCCGGCGCATGCCGGGAACCGCCGCGGCCGCCGGTCGCGGCAGGAGATCCTGGACGCCGCCGCCCGGGTGATGTCCGTCCGCGGCTACGCCGGGACGTCGATGTCGGCGCTCTCCAAGGAGACCGGGCTGCCCAAGAGCGCCTTCTACCACCACTTCGAGTCCAAGGCGGGCCTGCTCTCCGCCGTCATGGAGCGGGGCGCCCACGACTTCTTCGCGGCGATGCGCCAGGCCCACGGCAACCCGCCCGCGGGCGGCGATCCCCGGGAGCGCCTGCGGTGGTACCTGCGGCGGACCGGTGAGGTGCTGGAGCACGGCGAGGAGTTCCTGCGCCTGCTGATGGTGCTGGTGATGAGCCGCGAGGCGGCCGAGGCGCCGGAGGCGATGCGGACGGTGATCGCGGTCCGCGACGAGGGCCGGGCGCTGATGCGGCACATGGTCCGCTCGTCGTTCGCCGAAGCGGGGGACGAGGCCGCGGACCAGGTCGCGGACGCGCTGGCGGCGTTCGGGATGGCCGGCTTCGACGGGGCGTTCGTGGCCCTCCAGTCGGAGGGCGGCAAGCCGATCTCGGAGTGGATGGAACAGCTCGCCGACGCGATGGCGGGACTCGGCGGGGCGATGCTCTCCCGGTGACGGCACGGGTCGACGCCGCCGGCCGCGGCCGTTGTCCGCCACGCCGCCTCCGCCGACCGGGCGCCACGCCGGTGGGCCGCACCGCGCCGTCCTCGGCCGGCCGTCGCCGACGCCGCTGTCCGGCGCCCTGTGCTCGCCGCGCGGCCGGTGCTCGCGACACGTAGGCCGGCGGTGCTCGCGCCACGTGCGCGGCCGGTGCTCGCGCCTCGTACGCCGACGGTGCTCGTCAGGGCGGCGCTAGCCGCGTGCGCCGACGGTGCCTACCGCAGCCGGTGCCCGCCAGGGCGGCGCTAGCCGCGCGCGCCGACGGCGCCTACCGCGGTCGGTGCTCGTCGCGTGCCGCGCTCGTGGTGCACCGCGTCGAGGGCGCTTCCGTCGTGACGGCGCTCGCGACGCCATGCCGCCGCCCTCGGTGTTCGCCGGGTGCCGCGGCCGCCCCGCAGCGTGTCGGGGGCGCTCGCCGTAAGGTCGGTGGTTGATGCCCTCGGCGGGTCAGCCGCGGGGGCGGCCCGCCATGACCGCGCCGAGCGCCGCCGCGGCGGACCGCACGGTGTTCTCGTGCGACTCGGGGCGGAAACGGCTCACCGGTCCGGAGACGCTGATGGCGGCCACCGCCGTGCGCCCGCCCGGATCGAGAACCGGCGCGGCCACGCAGACCAGGCCGGGCGTCGACTCCTCCCACTCGTAGGCGACCCCCGTCTCCACCGCCCGCTCGAGCTGCCGGCGCAGCATTCCCGGCGCGACGATCGTGCGGGGCGTGCGGCGCTCCAGCGTCCCCGTGAGGACCGCGGTGATCTCGTCCTCCTCGGAGTGGGCCAGCAGCGCCTTGCCGATCGCCGTGCAGTGGACCGGCATCCGCCCGCCGGTGCGGGAGGGCGTCCTGGCCTGCCGGTGCCCGCCGATCTTCGTCAGGTACAGCACCTCGCCGCCCTGCCGCACGCCCAGGTGCACCGTCTCGTGGGTGCGCTCGTAGAGGTCCTGCAGGAACGGCATCGCCAGCTCCACCGTCGTCCGCTCGGCGGCGGCCCGCAGCCCCAGCTCGAACAGGCCGCCGGACAGCCGGTACCCGTGCTCGGTCCTGTCCAGCAGCCGGTGGTGCACCAGGTCCTTGGCGACCCGGTGGACGGTGCCCTTCGCCAGCCCGGTACGCCGCACCAGCTCCGCCAGCGGCAGCACCGAGTCGGCCGGCCCGAACGCCCGCAGGAGGGCCAGCGCCTTGCCCAGGACGGTGTCGAGATCGCCCCGGCCGTGCTGCTGCTCCATGCACAACAGCGTACCGCTGAGTGGAACGCCGCTGTGGTGTCCGCCTGCCCCGTGCGCCACATTGGACGCCATGCCCCACACCCAGCCCGCTGTCGGTCCCGACAGCATCGCCGCCGCCGCTGCCCGGCTCCGCGAGGCCGCGGCCACCGGCGTTCCCGCCGCCCCGGTCCGCGACCTGATCGGCCGCGACGACGTCGAGGCCGCGTACGCCGTGCAGTCCCTGCTCGCCGCCGAACGGACCGAGGCGGGCGCCGCGGTCGTCGGCCGCAAGATCGGCCTCACCTCCGCCGCCGTCCAGCAGCAACTCGGCGTGGACCAGCCCGACTTCGGCGTCCTCTTCGACGACATGGAGTACGCCGCCGGCTCGACCGTGCCGGCCGACGCGATCCTCCAGCCGCGCATCGAGGCCGAGATCGCCTTCGTCCTGAAGGCCGACCTCGCCGAGGGCCCGCTCGACGACGCCCAGGTCCGCGAGGCGGTCGACCACGCGGTGGCCGCCCTGGAGATCTGCGGCAGCCGGGTGGCCGGCTGGGACATCAGCTTCGGCGACACCGTCGCCGACAACGCCTCCGCCGGCGGCTACGTCCTCGGCACCCGCAAGGTCCCGCTGTCCGGCTTCGACCCGGTTAACGCCGCGATGACCATGACCATCGACGGCGAGACCGTCTCCACCGGCAGCGGCGCCGCCTGCCTCGGCGACCCGGTCAACGCCCTCGTCTGGCTCGCCCGCCGGGCCCGCGATCTGGGCTCCCCGCTCCGGGCCGGCCAGGTGGTCCTCTCCGGGGCCCTCGGCCCGATGCGCCCGGTCGCCGCCGGCCACACCGTCGAGGCCACCGTCACCGGCCTCGGCACCGTCTCGGTCACCTTCAGCTGACCTCCCCCCTCCCCCTAGGACTCCCGATGAGCAAGACGAAGGTCGCCGTCATCGGGTCGGGCAACATCGGCACCGACCTGATGATCAAGATCATGCGCACCGCGCAGCACCTCGAGATGGGGGTCATGGTCGGTATCGACCCGGCCTCCGACGGCCTCGCCCGCGCCGCCCGCCTCGGCTTCGAGACCACCGCCGAAGGAGTCGACGGCCTCCTGAAGTCCCCGCAGATCGACGAGATCGGCATCGTCTTCGACGCCACCTCCGTCGGCGCCCACCGCGTCAACGACGAGAAGCTGCGCCCGCTCGGCATCCGCATGATCGACCTGACCCCGGCCGCCGTCGGCCCGTACGTCGTCCCCGCCGTCAACCTCGACGAGCACCTGGACGCCCCCAACGTCAACATGGTCACCTGCGGCGGCCAGGCCACCATCCCGGTGGTCGCCGCGGTCAGCCGGGTCGTGCCCGTCGCGTACGCCGAGATCGTCGCCTCCATCGCGTCGAAGTCGGCCGGTCCCGGCACCCGCGCCAACATCGACGAGTTCACCGAGACCACCTCCTCGGCGATCGTCCAGGTCGGCGGCGCGCGGCGCGGCAAGGCGATCATCATCCTCAACCCGGCCGAGCCGCCGCTGATGATGCGCGACACCGTCTTCGCGCTGGTCACCCTCCCCGAGGGCGAGGACGGCGTGAGCGCCCGGCGCGAGATCACCGCCTCCGTCGAGAAGATGGTCGCCGAGGTCAACGTGTACGTCCCCGGCTACCGCATGGTCCAGGACGTCCAGATCACCGACATCCCCGCCGACCAGCCGGTCGAGACCCTCCTCGCCGAGGGCGACGCCGACGGCCCCCGCCCCACGCACCAGGTCTCGGTCTTCCTCAAGGTCGAAGGCGCGGGCATGTACCTGCCCGAGTACGCGGGCAACCTCGACATCATGACCTCGGCCGCCGTGCAGATGGCCGAGCGCATCGCCGCCGCGAAGGAGACCGCGAAGTGAGCACTCAGCCTTCCGACAGCCCGGTCGCGGGTCCCGAGATCTTCGTGCAGGACGTCACCCTCCGGGACGGCATGCACGCCGTCCGCCACCGGATCACCCCCGACGACGTCAAGCGCGTCGTCACCGCCCTCGACGAGGCCGGCGTGGACGCCGTCGAGGTCGCCCACGGCGACGGCATCGCCGGCGGCTCCCTCAACTACGGCCCCGGCTCCCACACCGACTGGGAGTGGATCGAGGCGGCGGCCTCCGTGCTGAAGAACGCCCGCCTCACCACCCTGCTGCTCCCCGGCGTCGGCACCATCGACGAACTGAGGCACGCCTACGACCTCGGCGTCCGCTCCGTGCGGGTGGCCACCCACTGCACCGAGGCCGACATCTCCGCCCAGCACATCGCCGCCGCCCGCGAGCTGGGCATGGACGTCTCCGGCTTCCTGATGCTCTCCCACATGGCCGAGCCCGCCGAACTCGCCCGCCAGGCCAAGCTCATGGAGAGCTACGGCGCCCTGTGCGTGTACGTCACCGACTCCGGCGGCCGGCTCACCATGAACGACGTCGCCGCGCGGGTACGCGCGTACCGGGACGTCCTCGACCCGGAGACCGAGATCGGCATCCACGCCCACGAGAACCTCTCGCTGTCCGTGGCCAATTCGGTGGTCGCGGTGGAGAACGGCGTCCGCCGCGTCGACGCCTCCCTCGCCGGGCACGGCGCGGGCGCGGGCAACTGTCCGCTGGAGGCGTTCGTCGCGGTCGCGGACCTGTCCGGCTACCGGCACGGCTGCGACCTCTTCACGCTGCAGGACGCCGCCGACGACATCGTCCGCCCGCTCCAGGACCGGCCCGTCCGCGTCGACCGGGAGACCCTCACCCTCGGCTACGCCGGGGTCTACTCCAGCTTCCTGCGCCACGCCGAGGTCGCCGCCCGCCGGTACGGCGTCGACGTCCGCGACATCCTCATGGAGTGCGGGCGGCGCCGCCTCGTCGGCGGCCAGGAGGACATGATCATCGACATCGCGCTGGACCTCGCCGCCCGGAAGGCCCCGGCGGCCTGACGCCCCGCGCCGCCTCGGACCGCCCGCCTCGGACCGCCCGCGTTGGACTGTTCGGCCCGCGTTCCCCGAATGCCCGGCATGGCGAATGGCCATGAGGGCCGGGGCTCCCTCCAATGGTGCAGGAGCGTTCCCCGGCATCGAGTGAGGCTGCAGACGGGTGAGTACGAGTTCGCGGCATGAGGAGGGGTCACCGGCCGGCCGGCCGGTGGTGCTCCTGCTGGACGAGCGGGGGACGGTGCGGCGGTGCAGCGCCGCCGTGTCGGACCTCCTCGGCCGCGATGCCGAGGAACTCGAAGGGCGGCCGTGGAGCGAGGTCGGCCCCGTCGAGCCGCGCCGGGCCGGCGGACCGGACGGTCCCGCGAGCGGGCAGCACTCCCTGGTCCTGAGACACCGGGACGGGACGGCGGTCGAGGCGGACGCCGAGGTCGTGCCGCTGCCGGCCGGTGGTCCCCCCGGGCGGCTGGTGCTCCTCGCCGCCGCCGGACCCCCACCCGCCGCGGGACGCACCCGGGCCCTCGTGCGGGGCGTGTTCGCGCAGGAGGCGGTGGGGCTGGTCGTCGACGTACCCGGTCCCGGGGACCGGGTTCTCCTCAGCCCCGGTTTCTTCGGACTGGACCAGCCTTCCGGGGGAGGTCCGTGGGAGGGGCGGCTCGAGGACGTCCTGGTGGCCGAGGACGCCGCGCGACTGGAGTCCTGCCTGCGGCGGGTGCGGGAGACGGGAGAGCCCGCCGCCCATCCCATGGTCCCGGCCCGCGGACACGGCCTGCCGGGCAAGGAACGGCTCGTCTCCGTGTCGGCGTTCCCGCTGGAGGACCGGCGCGGCCGGCCCCACGGCGCCGCCGCGCTGCTCATCGACGTCACCAGGCGGAACGCCGCCCAGCAGGAACTCACCCTCCTGCACGCCTCGGCACGCCGGCTGGGCAGGTCGCTGGACGTGACCCGCAACGCCGAGCACGTCGTGCGCCTCCTGGTGGAGGAGGGATTCGCCGACCTCGCCTGCGTGGACCTGACCGAGCCGGTGCGTCAGGGCGGCGACGCCGCCACCTTCGTGCCCGGCACACCACTGCACCGGGTCGCCGTCGCGTCCGCGGACGGCAGCTGGCCTCCGGAGATCTATCAACTGGGCGACCGGGTGCGCGCCAGGGAGGTGGAGACCGAGGCCGTCGGAGCGGGCAGCACGGCGGTCGTGCCCGACCTGGCCGCGCTGCGGCGGCGGCTCGAGACGGACCCCGAACGGATGCGGCTCCTCTTCCCCGCCGCGGCCGCCTCCGCCCTCTTCGTCCCGCTGTTCGCCCGCGGCCACGTCCTGGGCGTGCTGTGCGCGTGGCGGGGACCGGGCCAGCTGCCTTACGGCGACAGCGACGTCCCGCTGATCGACGCCGTCGCCTCCCGCACGGCGCTGAGCCTGGACAACGCCCGCCGCTACACCCGCGAACGCCGGACCGTCGAGGAACTCCAGCGGAGTCTGCTGCCACCACCGGTCAGCCGGACCACGGCCGCCCAGAGTTCGGGCGTCTTCCTGCCGGCCGGCAGCGCGGAGGGAAGCGGCGGGAGCTGGTACGACGTGATCCGGCTGTCCGGCGCCCGGACGGCGTTCGTGGTCGGACGGGTCGCCGGGCACGGGGTGCACGCCGCCGGCGCCATGGGGCGGCTGCGCTCGGCGGTGCAGACCCTGGCGGACGTGGACCTGCCGCCCGACGAGCTCCTCGGGCATCTCAACGACCTGGTGTCGCGCATGGGCGGGGACGAGGAACACCGGCCGGCCTCCTTCTCCGGCTCCCTGTACGCCGCGACCTGCCTGTACGCCGCCTACGATCCGGTCACAGGGTGGTGCCGCATGGCCAGCGCCGGCCACCCGGCGCCCCTGCTCGCCCGGCGGGGCGCCGACGGCGTCACCCGTGTCGACCTCCGGCCCGGCCCGCCGCTCGGAAGCGGCGACCACCAGCCGTTCGAAGCGGTGCAGCTGCGCCTGGACCCCGGTGACGTCCTCGCCTTCCACTGCGGCCCCTCGGACGCCGCCCCGTCCGCCGATGCCGGGGACCTGCGCCTCGTCGCGGACAGCGCCCGCGCCGCCGCCGACGGCGGCGAACCCCTGGAGGACGTCACCGACCGGCTGCTGCACCGCCTGCGGGCCCGGCCCCGGGCCGAGGACCTGACACTGCTGCTGGCCCGGGTCGACCGGCTGCCGGACGACGACTTCGTCTGCTGGGAACTGCCGGCCGACCCCGACCAGGTCGTCCGGGTCCGCGGTCTCGTCGCCTCGCAGCTGGCGCGGTGGGGGCTGGAGGAGGCCGCGTTCACCACCGAACTGATCGTCAGCGAGCTGGTCACCAACGCGATCCGCTACGCGGGCGGACCGATCGGCGTGCGCCTGGTCAAGGACGAGCGCCTGATCTGCGAGGTGTCGGACCCCAGCCAGTCGCAGCCCCACCTGCGCCGGGCGCGCCTGTCCGACGAAGGCGGCCGCGGCCTCTTCCTCGTCGCCCAGATGACCGATCGGTGGGGCAGCCGCTACACCCCCGAGGGCAAGACCATCTGGACCGAGCAGACGCTCGCCCCACCCGCCGGGCCGCCGCGCTGACGGACCGCCGGCCCGGGCGCGAGGCGCCCGGGCCGACGGCGAGGGGCGGTCAGCGGGCGGCCGCCTCGCCGTCCCCGAGGCGTGCCGGGTCCTGGCCGACGTCGTGGGCCAGGGCGTTCACCGCCGCCGCGAACAGGCGCGGCAGACGTTCGGCCGTGGGGACGATCAGCGAACCCAGCACGGGACGGCGGCGCGCCGCCGTCAGCAGTTCCGTCAGGTACCGGTGGCGTCGCGTCGCCCGCTTCCAGTCCGTCTCGTAGCGTCCGGGCGTGCCGCGGCACAGGTTGCGCACCAGGGCCTCGGCCCCGACGAGGGCCAGGAAGACGCCCTCGCCGGTCAGCGCGTCGATGTAGCCCGCGGCGTCGCCGACCAGCAGCACCCGCCCGTGGTGGCGGGTGCGGGACCGCCGGCGCAGGGGTCCCGCTCCCCGCACCGCGGTGACCGCGGCGCGGGGCGGGAGCAGGTCGAGCAGGTGCGGGAAGTCGGCCATCTGGACGTCGAAGGACGCACGCCGGCTCGTGAGCAGCGAGAGACCGACCAGGTGGCGGCCGAGCGGGGTGACGTAGGCCTCCGCGTGGGGACCCCAGTGCACCTCGACGGCCGTGGTCCACGGAGCGACGGCGTAGTGGCGGCGCAGCCCGTACCGGGGCGGCGCGCCGGTGCCCACCTCGAGGCCGAGGGAGCGCCGCAGCGGCGAATGCAGGCCGTCGGCGGCGGCCAGCCACCGGGCGCGCAGCCCGCATCCCGGCAGGGTCACGCCGGTCGCGTCCTGGCGCACCTCGCCCACCCGGACCGGCAGCACCGGTACGCCGGCGTCGAGGACGGCGCGGTGCAGCACCTCGTGGAGCTCGGTGCGGCGGGCGCCCAGGCCGCCCCCGTCGCGGAAGCACGCGTGGCTGCGGCGGTCGCCCTGCACGTAGCGGATGCCGGTGAGCGGATGCCCCGGCACCCGCAGGTCCAGCCGGGCCAGGGCGCGCACCGCCCCGGGCATCAGGCCCTCCCCGCACGCCTTGTCGATGGGGGCCGACCGGGGTTCGGCCACGACGACGTCGAGCCCGGCGCGCGCCGCGTGGAGCGCGGTGGCCAGCCCGGCCGGCCCGCCTCCGGCGACCACCAGGTCGTGGGAGGCGCCCCTCACGCCGGCGCGGCGGAGGCCAGGGCCGCGTTCTCGCAGCGCACCCGAACCGTCAGCAGCAGGGCGTTGGCGGTCGAGAACACCGCCGCGGTCACCCACGCGGTGTGCACCAGGGGCAGGGCGGCGACCTCCACGACGACGACGGCGTAGTTCGGGTGGTGCAGGAACCGGTAGGGACCGGTGCGGATCAGCGGCGCGCCGGGCAGGACGACGACCCGGGTGGTCCAGCGGGGACCGAGGGTGCCGATGCACCACAGGCGCACCGCCTGCGCCAGGCACACGAGCGCCAGCATCGGCCAGCCCAGCGCGGGCAGGAACGGCCGGTGCAGGAGCAGGGGTTCGGCCAGGCAGCACACGAGCAGGCCGGTGTGGAGCGCGACCATGGCCGGGTAGTGGCGCCGGCCGTGCTCCACCCCGTCACGCGTGCGGGCCCACGCCGCGTTGCGCCGGGTGAGCAGCAGTTCGGCCAGCCGCTGGCAGACGGTGGCGAGCAGCAGAAGGGCGTACCAGGGCATGAGAGGTCCTCACCAGCGCAGAAGGACGAGTTCGGAGCAGAAGCCGGGACCCATGGCCAGGAGCAGTCCCCAGGAGCCGGGCTCCGGGCGGCCCGCGTCCCGGATGCCCTGGAGGATGTGCAGGACCGAGGCCGAGGAGAGGTTCCCCACCCGCGCCAGCGACGACCACGAGGCGGCGAGGGCGTCCGCGGGCAGGCCGAGCGTCCCGGTCAGCGTGGACAGGACCTTGGGGCCGCCGGGATGGCACACCCAGGTCCCGATGTCGGCGGTGGTCAGCCCCTGTTCGGCGAGGAAGGCGCGCACGCCGGCGCCGAGGTGGTCGCGGACCAGGTCCGGGATTCCGGCGTCGATCACGACACGGAACCCGCCGGCCCCCACGTCCCAGCCCAGGAGCCGCTCGGTGCCCGGATAGAGGTGGCTCCGGACCGCCACGACGGAGGGGCCCGCCGCCGTGCCCCGGGCCGCGGGGTCGGCGCAGGCGCCGCCTCGGGCGACCAGGGCGGCCGCGCCGTCGCCGAAGAGCGCGCCGGCCACCAGGTTGGCCGTGGAGTCGTCGCGCCGTTGCAGGGTCAGGGAGCACAGTTCGACGCTGAGCAGTACGGCCGTGCCCTCGGGGTGGCCGCGCAGGTAGTCGTGGATCCGGGCGAGTCCGGCGGCCCCCGCCGCGCACCCCAGGCCGAAGACCGGCAGCCGTTTGACGTCGGGCCGCAGCCCCAGACGGCCCGCCGTCCGGGCGTCGAGCGAGGGAGCGGCGATCCCGGTGATGGAGGTGCACAGCAGGAGGTCGACGTCCTCGGGCCGCAGGCCGGCCTGCCGCAGGGCGCCCGCGACGGCCTCCTCGGCCAGCCGCGTGCCCACGGCCAGCCAGCAGTCGTTGCTCTCCCCGAAGTCGGCGAGCCGGGCGTACCGCTCGATCGGCAGGGCGAGGTGGCGCGTGCGCACGCCGGAGGACCGGTGCAGGCGCCGCAGCAGGGCGCGGTCGGCGCCCGGCGCCAGGCACAGGTCGCCGATCGCCTCGGTGAGGTCCTCCTGCGTGTACGCGTGCGGCGGCAGGACGGTGTGCACACCGGCGACCGTGCTCACCGCACCGGTCCGGCCGACCGGGCGGGAAGCGCCCTCGGGGGAGACGGAAGGGTCGGTGATCGCGGAGACCGGCATGTCGGTGATGTCTTCCACGCGGCGGGTGGCCTATTGCTTCTCCACGTGACATTCCACCCGTCCGACCCCCTGCCACCCGTGCCGCCCGCGCCGTCCCTGCCACCCGCTCCACCCCTGCCCCTCGCGCCGCGCCGCGCCGCGCTGGGGCGGCTGCTGCTGCGGGCGAGCCATCCGGAGCCCGCCTTCGCCGTGACGGCGTTCGTCACCGCGCTGGCGGTGACGGCCGGCCGCGGGACGGCGGGTTCGGCGGCGGTGGCCGCGGCCGTGTTCGCCGGCCAGTTGTCCGTGGGGTGGTGCAACGACGCGATCGACGCGGGACGCGACCGGGACTGCGGGCGCCGCGACAAACCGGTCGCGGCGGGGGAACTGTCGCCCCGGACGGCCGGCCTCGCCGCGGCGGCCGCCCTCGCGCTGTGCGTACCGCTCTCCCTGCTCGGCCACATCGCCGCCGGCGCGGTCCACCTCCTGGGCGTCGCCTCCGGCTGGGCGTACAACCTGGTGCTGAAGCGCACGGTCCTCTCGCCGGTGCCCTACGCCGTGTCCTTCGGGTCGCTGCCGGCCTTCGTGACCCTGGGCATGCCGGACGGCGCCCGGCCCGCCTGGTGGGCGACGGCCGCGGCGGCGCTCCTGGGCGTGGGGGCGCACGTGGCCAACGTCCTGCCCGACATCGAGGACGACCTCGTCGCGGGGGTGCGCGGGCTGCCGCAGCGGCTGGGCCGCCCGGTCTGCCGGTGGCTGGCCCCCACCCTGATGCTGACCGCCGTGGGGGTGCTGACCGCGGGGCCCGCCGGCCGGCCCGGGCCCTGGGCGTGGGCGCTGGGCGCGACGGCCGCGATCGCCGCCTTCGCCGGCATGGCGGCGCCGGCGGGCACCGGCAGCAGACGGCCGTTCCGCGCGGCGATGGCCGTGGCCGCCGTCGCCGTCCTGCAACTCCTGCTCCAAGGGTCGGACATGACGTGACACCCCACCCGCCCCGAGGACGGTACGGCGGCCCCGCGTCAGTGAAACGTCAAGGCCGGGGCCGGTCTCGTATGGGATGTGTCAAAAACAGCGACCGACGACGGATCCGGGGGTTTGCTGTTCGTCGTCGGGATCGGTGTCTGCCGCACCGCGGCCCGGGAGCGACGATACGAAGGAGACCCCCACCGATGACCCGGGTACTGGTGGTCGAGGACGACCCGCAGCTCGTGCGGGCCCTGGTGATCAACCTGCGGGCCCGCCGGTACGAGGCCGACGCGGCGCCGGACGGCGTCACCGGGCTGCGCCTGGCAGCCGCCCACCGGCCCGACGTGGTGATCCTGGACCTCGGGCTCCCGGACATGGACGGGGCGACGGTCATCGAGGCGCTGCGCGGCTGGACCCGGCTGCCCATCCTGGTCCTGTCGGCGCGGGACGCGTCGGCGGAGAAGGTCGCCGCGCTGGACGCCGGGGCGGACGACTACATCACCAAGCCGTTCAGCATGGACGAACTCCTCGCCCGGCTGCGCGCCGCGGTCCGCCGCAAGGAGGTCGCGCCGCCGGAGTCCGGGACCGCCGTGGTGGAGACCGACGCCTTCAGCGTCGACCTGATGGCCAAGAAGGCCGCCAAGGGAGGCCAGGACGTCCGCCTGACCCCCACCGAATGGCACCTGCTGGAGATCCTGGTCACCCACCCGGGCCGGCTCGTCGGCCAGCAGCAGCTGCTGCGCGAGGTGTGGGGCGCGTACTCCAGCAGGAAGACGAACTACCTGCGGGTCTACATGGCGCAGCTGCGCCGCAAGCTGGAGGCGGACCCCTCCCGCCCCCGGCACCTGATCACCGAGCCCGGCATGGGCTACCGCTTCGAGCCGTGAGGGACCCGGGCCCCACGGACGAGTGAAGGACGGAACGCGATGGCACGCGGCAAGCTGCGGATCTACCTCGGCGCCGCGCCGGGTGTCGGCAAGACCTACGCGATGCTCTCGGAGGCGCACCGGCGCGTCGAACGCGGCGCGGACTGCGTGGTGGCCCTGGTCGAGCACCACGACCGGCCCCGCACCGAGGTGATGCTGCACGGTCTCGAACGGGTTCCGCGCAGGACCGTCGTCCACCGGGGCGCCGAGTTCACCGAGATGGACCTGGACGCCGTGCTCGCCCGGCGGCCCCGGACCGCCCTGGTCGACGAGCTGGCCCACACCAACGTGCCGGGATCGCGCAACGACAAGCGCTGGCAGGACGTCGAGGAACTGCTCGCGGCCGGCATCGACGTCGTCTCCACGGTCAACATCCAGCACCTGGAGTCGCTGGGCGACGTGGTGGAGTCGATCACCGGCGTCCGGCAGCAGGAGACCGTCCCCGACGAGGTGGTCCGCCGGGCCGACCAGATCGAACTGGTGGACATGTCCCCGCAGGCGCTGCGGCGCCGCCTGGCGCACGGCAACGTCTACCGGCCGGACAAGGTCGACGCGGCCCTGGCCCACTGGTTCCGCCCCGGCAACCTCACCGCCCTGCGGCAGCTGGCGCTGCTGTGGGTGGCGGACCGGGTCGACGAGTACCTCAACGCCTACCGCAGCGAGCACGAGGTCTCGGCCATCTGGGGCTCGCGCGAGCGGATCGTCGTCGGGCTCACCGGCGGACCCGAGGGAGCCACCCTGATACGGCGCGCGGTCCGTCTCGCGGAGAAGGGCGCCGGCGGCCAGGTGCTGGCCGTGCACGTGCTGCGCGGCGACGGCCTGACGTCCGTCTCGCCGAAGGAACTGGCGGTGCAGCGCAAGCTCGTCGAGGACCTCGGCGGCACCTTCCACCAAGTGGTGGGCGACGACGTGCCCGCCGCGCTGCTCGCGTTCGCCCGCGGGGCGAACGCCACGCAGATCCTCCTCGGCGTCTCCCGCCGCAGGAGCTGGCAGTACGTGCTGGGCCCCGGCGTGGGAGCCACCGTGGCCCGCGAGTCGGGACCCGACCTGGACGTGCACCTGATCACCCACGACGAGGCGGGCAAGGGCCGCGGCCTGCCCGCGGCCCGCGGCGCCCGGCTGGGCCGCACCCGCATCCTCCTGGGCTGGCTCGCCGGCGTCGGCGGCCCTCTGCTGCTGACGCTGCTGCTGGCCGGGATCGACGTGTCGCTGGGCCTGGCCAACGACATGCTGCTCTACCTCACCCTGACGGTGGCGGCCGCGCTGCTCGGCGGCCTGCTGCCCGCCCTGGCCTCCGCGGTCGTCGGATCACTGCTGATCAACTGGTTCTTCACCCCGCCGGTCAGCCGCCTGACCATCGCCGACCCCACCAACATCCTGGCCCTGGCGGTCTTCGTGGTGGTGGCCGTCTCGGTGGCGTCCGTGGTCGACCTCGCGGCCCGGCGGGCCCACCAGGCGGCCCGGCTGCGGGCCGAGGCGGAGATCCTCTCCCACCTGGCCGGCGGCGTCCTGCGCGGGGAGACCGGCCTCCAAGGCCTGCTGGAGCGGGTCCGGGAGACCTTCGGGATGCGTTCGGCGGCCATCCTGGAACGCGAGGACGGGACCGCGCCGTGGATCCCGGCCGGCAGCGTGGGGCCCGACGCGCCCGCCGAGCCGGAGGACGCGGACGTCGACGTGCCGGCCGGCGACCGGATGGCCCTGGTGCTGACCGGGCGGGTGCTGCCCGCCGAGGACCGCAGGGTGCTGGCCGCGTTCGCGGCCCAGGCGGCCGTCGTCCTGGACCGCCGCCGGCTGCGCGAGGAGGCGGACCGGGCCAAGGTCCTGGCCGAGGGCGACCGGATCCGCACCGCCCTGCTGGCCGCGGTCAGCCACGACCTGCGCACCCCGATCGCGGGCGTCAAGGCGGCGGTGACCTCGCTGCGCTCGCCGGACGTCGTCTGGTCCGAGGAGGACCGGGCGGAACTGCTCGCGGGCATCGAGAGCGGCGCCGACCGCCTCGACCAGCTCATCGGCAACCTGCTGGACATGTCCCGCCTGCGGACCGGCACCGTGACGCCGCTGATCCGCGCCGTCGACCTCGACGAGGTGGTGCCGATGGCGCTGGAAGGCGTGCCGCGGGCCGAGGTGGACCTGGAGATCCCCGAGTCGCTGCCCATGGTGTCCGTCGACAAGGGCCTGCTGGAGCGGGTGGTCGCCAACGTCGTGGAGAACGCGGTGAAGTACGGCCCGCCCGGCGTCCCCGTGCTGGTCTCCGCGGGCGTGATCGGCGACCGGGTGGAGGTCCGCGTCGTCGACCGCGGCCCCGGAGTCCCCGACGAGGACAAGGAACGCGTCTTCGCGCCGTTCCAGCGCCACGGCGACGCGCCGCGCGGCAACGGCGTCGGCCTGGGGCTGGCCGTCGCGCGCGGCTTCGCCGAGGCCATGGGCGGCTCCCTGCGGGCCGAGGACACCCCCGGCGGCGGGCTCACCATGGTCCTCGACCTGCCGCGGGCCGCCGCCCCGGACCCGGCCGCCGCCCCGGACCCGGCCGCCGCCCCGGACCCGGCCGGCCCCCGGTAGGGGCCCGGCGCCCGGCTCGATCGACGGCCCGGCGTCAGGGAGCTGTCAAGGATCGTGCGGCGGCCGTCAGGGGCCCGTCAACGCCCGGCCCACCACGGCTCGCCAGGGGTTTCGCTGAGGAGGTCCACTCCACCGCACCTCATTCCAGGAGCTCACGACGGCCGATGTGGCCTTCGTCGTCACCACGATCGCGGCGTTCACGCTGGTGGTCCTCGTCGCCAAGGGGGTGACGAAGCTGTGACCGCCGAGAACGTCGTCTGCCTGGCCGTGGCCGTCGCCCTGCTGGGCCTTCTCGTCCTGGCCCTCCTCCTCCCGGAGAGGTTCTGACAGCCGCCATGAGTCCCCTTCTCTCCGCAGCGCTCCAACTGCTCGCCCTGGCCGGCGCGCTGGCGCTCGCCTACGTTCCGCTCGGCAACCACATGGCCCGGGTCTACTCCTCGACGCGGCACCTCCGGGTCGAGAGGTGGATCTACCGGGGCATCGGCGCCGACCCGGCGGCCGGGATGACCTGGCCCGCCTATCTGCGCGGCGTCCTCGCCTTCTCCGTGGCCGGGGTCTTCCTGCTCTACCTCCTTCAGCGGCTCCAGGGTCTCCTGCCGGGTTCGCCGGCGGTCCGCAGATCGGCTCCGTGCTGACCACCGCCTTCTCCCTCACCGACCCGGGCGACGCGTTCGGATGCGCCACCGCCGCCGTGCTCGACAGCGCGGGCGACGACGGCGCGCCGCGTCGCGGGGGCCGGCTCACCTGCCGGGCGGCCGACGCCGTCGGGAGGGGAAGGCGAGGTCCGACCGGGTGAGCGCCAGTGCTCCCCGGTGCGGAATACTCCTCGGATGGGTTCACGCACGTCACGGGGCGGCCGGCCGGTCACGATCCGGAGGGCTGTCGCGGGGGACGCCAGACGGCTCACGCGGCTCGTGCGGGGATCGGGCGCGTACGAGGGGCGGTACGCGGCCGCGGTCGCGGGATACCGGGTCGGTCCTGACTACATCGAGGCCCACCGCGTGTTCGTCGCCGTCGGAGGCGACGAGGACGGCGGCAGGGTCCTCGGGTTCTACTCGCTGGTCCTCGCTCCACCGGAACTCGATCTGCTGTTCGTCGCCGACGAGGCGCAAGGACGGGGCATCGGAAGCCTGCTCGTCGCGCACATGGAGGCGGAGGCCCGTGCCGCCGGGCTGGACCGGGTCGAGGTGGTGTCCCATCCTCCCGCCGAGGACTTCTACCGCCTCGTCGGCGCGGTGCGGACCGGGACGGCGCCGGCGAACCCGCCCGCCGTGCCGTGGGACCGTCCCGTCCTGGAGTTCCGCATCCCCCCGGAATGACGCGACGCCGGAAGAATTTCCTCGACGAAAATGTCGCCCGCACTGTCGGATCCGGCGGAGGCCCTTCGTCGTTCTCTTGAGACGTTCGGAAGGAGAACGGTCATGAAGTACGTGTTGTTCGTCGCCACCGACCCCGCGGGGGAACCGACCGACGAGAGCCCGGAGGCATGGGTCGAGAAGTGGAACGGCCGCGGCGTCCGGACGGAGGGAATGCCACTCAGGCCCGTCGACGAGACCAGGACGGTCCGCGTCCGCGGCGACCGCGTACTGGTCACCGACGGCCCGTTCGCCGAGACGAACGAGTGGATCGCCGGATACGACCTCATCGAGGCCGCCGACCTCGACGAGGCGATCGAGGTCGCCGCCTCGCACCCGATGGCGACCGGCGGACGCATCGAGATCCGGCCGGTCGCACCGCTCGACCTCGGCCCGGGCACCGGGAACGTCCCGCACGAGGGGGACGCGCCCGCCGCGCGTTTCCTCGGGATCCTCCGGACCGACCCCGCCGCGCCGCCCTTCACCCCCGACCCGGCCGCCGTGGCCCACTGGGTCCTCGACGGCATCGCCTCCGGCCGCTACCTCGGCGGCGAGCACCTGCGTCCCGTCCACGACGCCACCCTCGTGCGCCGCCGGGCGGGAGAAGTGCTGGTCACCGACGGGGCGTACGCGGACGTGCCGGAGTGGGTGTCAGGCATCGTGTTCATCGACGGCGAGTGGGAGGAGGCGGTCGACTACCTGGCCCGATGCCCCATGGCACGGTCGGGGACCGCGGAGCTGCGTGAGTTCTGGACGGACCTCACGTGACCACCGGTCCGTCGGAGGTCCGGGCGGCGCTGGCCGAGGCGTACCGCGGCGAGTGGGGCGTCGTCTTCGGCACGATCGTGCGCCTGACCGGCGACTGGGAACTGGCCGAGGACTGCGCCCAGGAGGCGTTCGCCCGCGCCCTGCCCGCCTGGGAGCGGGAAGGGGTGCCACGGAAACCGGGAGCGTGGCTGGTGACCGCGGCCCGGAACCGCGCCCTCGACGTGCTGCGCCGGCGGACGACAGAACACGGAAAGCTCGCCGAGGCCGCCGCGGTGGAGGCGGCCCGCGAACCGGGACCGCCCGGGGACGAGAGGCTGCGGCTGGTGTTCACCTGCTGCCACCCGGCGCTGCCCGTCGAAGGCCGGGTGGCGCTGACCCTGCGGGCGGTCGGAGGCCTCACCACACGCGAGATCGCCCGCGCCTTCCTGGTCGGCGAGGACACCGTCTCGCAGCGGATCCTGCGGGCGAAGCGCAAGATCGCGGCCGCGGGGATCCCCTACCGGGTGCCGCCGCCCGGGGCACGTGCGGAGCGGCTGGGCGGGGTGCTCGCCGTCATCTACCTCGTGTTCACCGAGGGGTACGCGCCCAGCGACGGCAACACCACCCGCGACGCCCTCGCCGAGGAGGCGATCCGGCTCGCCCGCCTCGTCGCCGCCGAGGCACCCGGGGAACCGGAGGCGCGGGGCCTGCTCGCGCTGCTCCTGCTCCAGCACTCCCGGCGCGCCGCCCGGCTCGACGAGGACGGCGGCCTGGTCACGCTGGAGCACCAGGACCGGACACTGTGGGACCAGGCGCTCGTGGCCGAGGGCGTGGCCCTCGCCGGCGAGGCGCTGCCTGCGGGTGGCGCCTACGCGCTCCAGGCGGCGATCGCCGCGCAGCACGCCCTCGCCCCGGTCGCCGCCGCCACCGACTGGGGGAGGATCGTCGATCTGTACGACCGCCTCTCGGCCCTGAGCCCCAATCCGGTGGTCGCGCTCAACCGCGCGGTCGCCGTCGGCATGCGCGACGGTCCGCAGGCCCAGCTGGACGCCGTCGACGCCCTGGGAACGCCCAAGGAGCTGGCCGGCAACCACGCCCTGCCGGCCGTCCGCGCCGACGCGCTGCGCCGCCTCGGCCGCACCCGCGACGCGGCGCGGATGTACCGGGCGGCGGAGAATGCCGCTCCGAACACGGCGATCGCCCGCGAATACGCCTGTCGCGCAGCCGAGTTGGACAGGGAAGAGTGACGACGCCCCGGTGGGGCCCCCGGGAATCCGGGGGCCCCACCGGAGTGGTCCGTCGCGGACCCGTCAGGTGCGGGTCCAGCGCTGGTTGCCACCGCCCGAGCAGGAGTAGAGCTGGATCAGGGTGCCGTTGCCGGTTCCGGCGCCGACGGCGTCGAGGCAGAGACCGGACTGGACGCCGACGATCGATCCGTCGGAGTTCAGGCGCCACTTCTGGTTGTCCCCGCCCCAGCAGGAGTAGATCTGGACCTTGGCCCCGTTGCCGGTGCCTCCGGCGTCCAGGCACTTGTTGCCGTAGACCCTGAGCTCACCGGCCGCGGTGAACGACCACTGCTGGTTGGTGCCGTTGTTGCAGTCCCACAGCTGGACCTGGGTCCCGTCCGTGGTGCTCGCGTTGGGCACGTCGACGCAGCGTCCCGAGGCCACGCCCTTGATCTGACCGGCGCCCGAGGGCTGCGTCGGCGTCGGCGTGGGGCCGGGGTTGGAGGTGCCGCCGTTCAGCGCGTTGAGGACGGCGGTGTAGGCGGCCTTCTTGCTGCCGTCGTTGTTGAACAGCAGCGGGGTGTCGCCGGAGCGCCAGGAGTCGCTGTCGCGCACGCCCCAGACGGTGATGCCCAGGCAGCGCGAGACGGCCAGGCAGTCGTTGACCACGGCGGCGTAGGTCGTGGACGAGGCGCCCTGGATGTCGAGTTCGGTGATCGCCACGTCGACGCCGAGGGCCGCGAAGTTCTGCAGCGTGGTGCGGAAGTTGCTGTTGTAGGGGCTGCCGCTGTTGAAGTGCGACTGGAAGCCCACGCAGTCGATCGGCACGCCGCGCGACTTGAAGTCCTTGACCATGTTGTACATGGCCTGCGTCTTGGCCCAGGTCCAGTTCTCGACGTTGTAGTCGTTGTAGCAGAGCTTGGCGGCCGGGTCGGCGGCCCGCGCGGTGCGGAAGGCCACCTCGATCCAGTCGTTGCCCGTGCGCTGCAGGTTGGAGTCGCGCCGCGCTCCCGAACTACCGTCCTGGAAGGCCTCGTTCACGACGTCCCACTGGGCGATCTTGCCCTTGTAGTGGCCCATCACGCCGTTGATGTGGTCGATCATCGCCTGGCGCAGCGTGCTGCCGCTGAGGTTCTGCATCCAGCTCGGCTGCTGGGAGTGCCAGGCCAGGGTGTGACCGCGCACCTGCTTGCCGTTCTGCGTCGCCCAGTTGAAGACGCGGTCGGCGGAGGTGAAGTTGAACTGACCGCGCTGCGGCTCGGTCGCGTCGATCTTCATCTCGTTCTCGGCCGTCACCGAGTTGAACTCACGGTTGGCGATCGTGGTGTACGTCGAGTCGCTCAGCCGGCCCGAGGCGATCGCGGTGCCGAAGTACCGGCCGCTCTGCTTGGCCGCGGCGCCGAGCGTGCTCTCGGCGGCGCGAGCCTCGGGCGGCCCGATCAGGGCGAGGGACGCGCCGAGGACGCCGACGAGCAGCGCCAGTAACAGGCTGCGCATCCTCCGGCGGACGAAGGGTTGGGGAAGGGCGTAGGAGCCCATGGCTGTACCTCCAGGGGGGTGGACATCTGGGGAGGTGTTGCGGTGAGAGGGGGCGCGCCGTCCGGCGGGGGCCGGCCGTGCCGAGCTCTCCGGATCAGTAGCCGTAGATCATCTTGTAGGCGACCTCGGGGAGGAACTGGCCGGCCGAGGAGCCGGCTCCGACGCCGCAGTTGCCGTCGGACTCGCCCGGCGTCTTGATCCACAGCAGCATCTCGGCACCGCCGCCGAGGCGGGTGGGCGTGCCGATCCGGCGGCCGGACGGGTTGCACCACTGGCCGTTGGAGCCGTTGCCGTTGCGGCTGGTGTCCACCACGAACGGCTTGGTGTAGCCGTAGCGGGAGCTCAGCGCGCTGTTGACCGCGTTGGCGTAGGCCGTGTTCTGCGCCGTGGTGAAGTAGTTGGAGACGTTCAGCGAGAAGCCGTGGGCCTGCCGGAGACCGGCCTCGTGGAGACGGCGGGCCATCGTCGCCGCATCGGTCCAGCCCGGGTTGCCCGCGTCGAGGTAGGCCCAGGTGTTGGGGGCCTGGCGGCTGAACTCGGAGAGGGCGCCGGTGAGCATGGCCTCACGCTCGTCGATCTGGGCCTGCGTCATGCACCCGTAGTCCCCGAGGGAGTCCGGCTCCAGGATGACCACGGCGGGGCGACTGCCGATGCCCCCGGCGAACTGGGCTATCCAGCTCGCGTAGGCGGAGGGCGAGGAGGCCCCGCCCGCGGAGTGTCCGCCGCAGTAGTCACGGTTGTAGATGTTGTAGGCGACGAGCACGGGCAGCTTGTCCCGGCTGTCCGCGGCGCCCGCGAACGCTCCCGTGGCCGTGCCGATGGTGCCGCTCCAGGAGCCGAACCAACGGGCCATGGGAGTGTTGGCTATCGAGGAGTTGATCGCGGCCGCCCGGCCGTCGCCGGCATTCGCGGCGGTCCACCGCTTGGCGCTGGAGTCGGGGTCCACGTAGAACCCGCTGGTCAGGGTCGTCGGATCGGCCGCGTGGGCGGACGGAGCGGCGGCGAGCGCGAGCGGCAGGGCGGAGAGCGCTGCCAGCAGGGTGCGGAATCTGCGGCGCATGTGTGTACCTCGATTTCCTGGCAGTGACGCGCCGCCGGCCTCGTCCCGAGCGTGCGACGCGCTGAAGGAAGTGCGGTGGTGCGGCGTCCCCGTTCGGTGCCGGTCCTCCGTGGGGGCGACACAGGCAGGAGTCGAACACGACCTCGGGGGAGCGCTCCCAAACTGGAAGCGCTTCCAGCCCTGAGGTTCAGGGGGATGCCATCGGTAAGGTTGTGGCGTTCCGCTTGTGCTGTCAAGGCTCAGGGACGGAGCGGCACTCTTACCGCCGGTAAGGCGCCGGATCTGTCTGGAAGCGCTCCCAGTTCTGTCCTGGGAACTCCCTCACGGGCCGTCATGACGCCGTCGTCCCGGCCGCCCCGGCCCCTGTCGGGGGAGGTGACGCCATGGGCGAGGATGGACGCCGTCCGGTCGACAGGAGAGGAACGCGTTCCATGGCACAGGATGCGCCGCGCCGGCAGCCGACGCTCGACGAGGTGGCCGAACTGGCAGGCGTGTCCCGCTCGGTGGCCTCACGCGCACTCAACAACGCCCCGCACGTCAGCCGGGTCAAGCGCGAGGCGGTCGCGCGGGCCGTGCGCCGCCTCGGGTACGTGCCCAACTCGACCGCACGGGCGCTGGCCACCCGGCAGACGGGTGCGGCCGCCCTGGTCGTCTCCGGGGAGGACCCGTCGATCTTCGCCGACCCGTTCTTCGCCCAGGTGATCGTCGGGGCGTCGGCAGCCCTGGAGGAGGCCGACCTGCACCTGATGCTCTGTCTGGCCGCCTCCGACCGGGGCCGCAGGAGGGTGGAGGAACTCCTCCGCTCCAACGGCGCGGACGGCGTGATGCTGATGGCGCTCCGCGAGGACGATCCGCTCGCCCGGATGGCCGAAAGGGCGACGATGCCCGTCGTGTTCGGCGGACGGCCGGTCGGCTCGGTACCGCGCTGGTACGTGGACGTCGACAACGCGGGAGGCGCGCGGGAGGCGACCGAGTACCTGATTTCGCTCGGCCGGAGGCGGGTGGCCGCGCTCTGCGGGCGGCTGGACACCGAAGCCGGACGCACCCGCTACCGCGGGTACCGGGACGCGATGCTGGCCGCCGGCCTCGACCCGTTCCCACCCCGGGCGGGGGACTTCACCGAGAACAGCGGCGCCGCCGCCATGACCGCGCTGCTCGCGGACCGCCCGGACGTCGACGCGGTGTTCGCCGCCAACGACAACATGGGCGTGGGCGCGCTGCGCGCGTTGCGCGAGGCGGGCCGAAGGGTCCCGGACGACGTCGCCGTGGTGGGCTTCGACGACCTGGCGGTCGCGCAGGTCTCGGATCCGCCGCTCACCACCGTGCACCAGCCCATACAGGCCCTCGGGCGGGAGACGGCGCGGATGCTCGCCGCCCTCGTCAACGGGCAGGACCCGTCCGCGCTGATCCTGCCGACCCGGTTGGTCATCCGCGCCAGCGCCTGACGGCGGCGCGGGAGCGCGGTGGCCACGGCTGGGGCCCGCAGACCTGCGCGTTCGGTGTTAGCGATAACAACTCAGCAGGAAAGATCCGTTTGTTGCCCCGTACGCCGAGGCGCGTCGCTCGACTGAGGGAGAGTCGAGTCGACAGGCCGCCGTGGACGGAGAACCCGGCCGGGGCCGAACCGTCACCTGCGAAGCGGTCCGTCCCGCAGCCGCCGTGACGCCCTGTCGGAGCGACAATGTGCTGGTCAGCGGGGTCATCCAACGCGCCGGAGGTGTGTGCTGGGGCAGGGTCCGCAGGGCTTCGTCCGCCAGGAAGGCTCTGCCGCCTTTCCTGGCCCGGTGAGGATTTCCGGTGCACGAGCCTGGCCTCCCGGTGGTGTTAGCGGTAACAATCAACCGCGTCACGGCCCATCCGTTTCACCTTGCTCGACGGCACTCGACCCCCTTCCCGGGGGTGGGGCACGGTGTGCTTCGAGTTCGACGGTCCGTCAACGCAGAGCATCACACCGACAGTCCGGACGGTCCTCACGGGTCGGGCCGGAATCCCCCCTTTGCCCAAGACGAGGAAGTCTCATGCGCAGAGAGAATCTCCACCGCAGGCGCCTGTCCGCGGTGTTCTCCGCCGCGGTCGCGGTGCTGGCCGCGCTGGCGGCGATGCTGGTGGCCCAGCCGGCCCAGGCCGCCTCCAGTGGCGCCCTGCGTCACGCACCGTCCAACCGGTGTCTGGACCTGCCGAGCTCCAACACCGCCAACGGCACGTACCTGCACCTCTGGGACTGCAACGGGCAGTCCAACCAGCTGTGGACGCTGACCGACAGCAACCAGCTGACCGTGATGGGCAGGTGCCTGGACGTTCCGGGCAGCTCCACCACGGCCGGCGTCCAGCTGCAGATCTACGCCTGCAGCGGCGGGGCGAACCAGCAGTGGCGGGTGAACTCCGACGGCTCGATCGTCGGCGTGCAGTCCGGCCTGTGCCTGGACGCGAAGGACAACGGGACGGCCAACGGCACGAGGATCCAGCTGTGGACGTGCACCGGCCAGAACAACCAGAAGTGGAGCGGCCTGACCGCCGGCGGCGGTTCCACCCCGACGACGCCCCCGCCCACCGGCGGCTCGTGCTCGCTTCCGTCGTCGTACCGGTGGTCCTCGACGGGCGCGCTGGCGCAGCCGAAGAACGGGTGGGTCTCGCTGAAGGACTTCACCGCGGTGAAGCACAACGGCAAGTTCCTGGTCTACGGCTCGTACTCGACGGGCTCCTCCTACGGCTCGATGGCCTTCAGCCCGTTCACCAACCCGTCCGACATGGCGTCGGCCGGCCAGAACGGGATGAGCCAGGCGGCCGTGGCGCCGACGCTCTTCTACTTCGCGCCGAAGAACATCTGGATGCTGGCCTACCAGTGGGGCTCCGCGGCCTTCATGTACCGCACGTCCAGCGACCCCACCAACGTCAACGGCTGGTCCTCGCCGCAGGCGCTGTTCACCGGCAGCATCTCGGGCTCCGACACCGGTCCGATCGACCAGACGCTGATCGCCGACGGGCAGAACATGTACCTGTTCTTCGCCGGTGACAACGGCAAGATCTACCGGGCGAGCATGCCGATCGGGAACTTCCCGGGCAACTTCGGCTCCTCGTACACCACGGTCATGAGCGACACGAAGGCCAACCTGTTCGAGGCCGTCCAGGTCTACAAGGTGCAGGGCCAGAACCAGTACCTGATGATCGTCGAGGCGATGGGCGCCAACGGCCGCTACTTCCGCTCCTTCACGTCCTCCAGCCTGAGCGGGTCGTGGACCCCGCAGGCGGCCAGTGAGAGCAACCCGTTCGCGGGCAAGGCCAACAGCGGCGCCACCTGGACCAACGACATCAGCCACGGCGACCTGGTCCGCAACAACCCCGACCAGACCATGACCATCGACCCCTGCAACCTGCAGCTCCTCTACCAGGGCAAGGCCCCGAACTCGGGAGGCGACTACAACGCCCTCCCGTACCGGCCGGGCATCCTCACCCTGCAGCGCTGACGCACCTCACACGAGGAACCCCGGCCGCACCTCGGCCGGGGTTCCTCCCCTGCGTGCGGCGAGTCGGTCCCGGGAGGGCGGGGCAGGCTCGCGGCTGTTCCAACCGGCCGGTAAGTTGCGGGAGTTACCGAAGCAGCCGTACGCAGCCGTGCCGGGGAGTGTCGTGGCCCGTCCCTTCGACGTCAACGAGATCTATCCCGACGACCCGACCGACTCGGTGCGGCTTCCCCGCCGGCGGGCCGGGGGCTCACCACAGAGCCTCACGGTGACGCTGCTGGCCGACTACACCCTGCGCACCCGCGCGCCCGTTCCCTCCGGGGCGATCGTGGCGCTGCTGGGCGAGTTCGGCGTCACGCCCGCGGCCGGCCGCACCGCCATCAGCCGGCTGGCCCGGCGGGGCGTGCTGGAGAGCAGCCGGCAGGGGCGCCACAGTTCCTACCGGCTCAGTGACCCCGCCGCGGTCAACCTCTCCCTCTCGGGACATTCGATCGTCGCGTTCACCGAGCGGGCCGAGAAGTGGGACGGCATGTGGACGGTCATCTCCTTCTCGCTCCCCGAGGGGCGCAGCGCGGAGCGCCGGACGCTGCGCGGGAGACTGCGCTGGCTCGGGTACGCGCCGCTGTACGACGGGCTGTGGCTGTCGCCCCGGCCGTTCAGCCCGAGGGCGCGGGAGGAGCTGGCCGGGGTCGGCCCGGGATCGCTGACGGTCTTCCGGGCCCGGCACGTGGAACTGGAGTCGACCGCCCGCCGCGATCCGCTGGAGGCCTGGGACGTCGACGCCATCGCCGAGGAGTACACCTCCTTCGTCGACCGCTGGAATCCGCTGCTCGACCGGATGCGGGCCGGTGGCGTGGGTGGCGTCGAGGCCGTGTGCGCGCGTACCGAGGTCATGGACACCTACCGCCGGTTCCACGTACTCGACCCGCGGCTGCCGATGCGGTGCATGCCGCCGGGCTGGCGGAGGGAGCAGGTCAGGGACCTCTTCACGGCCGTCTACGACGGACTCGCCGGGACCGCCCAGGAGCACGTCCGCGCGGTGGCCGCGCTGCCCTCCGGCGCGGACGGCGGCATCGGGGCCCACTCCACCGCGGACCTGCTCGCGGGAGTGCGGCTCGGCGGGTCCCCCAAGGCCAACTCCCGTTCGTCGCAGATTGATTGACGGTTTTCTGTCCGGGGGATACGGTCATTGTTATATGAGGCGTGGGGCCCCAGGGCCTCATGGTGGCCGCCCGCGGCCCTCGGTCCTTGTCCGCGAGGGCCGCGGGCGGGTCCCCCTCGATCGGCCGAGGCCTCGACGTTCACCGCTCCATCGGCCCGCGGTTCCGCCGGCCGCAGACAGTCGTGCCCGCGTCGCGATCCCGCGCGAGGGCGCTCCCCCCACCGCCGGCACGGTCGGCCTCGGCCGGATGCCGTACGGCGCAGTCCCGAGGAGTCCGCAGTGAAGAGATCACGCAGACCGTTAACGCCGTTGACAAGGCTGGCCGCCGTCGTGGTGGCGGTCGGCATCGCGCTGATCGGCCTGGTCACGGTGGTGCCCGCGCAGGCCGCGTCGCTGACCCAGGTCACCGCTTTCGGCGACAACCCGGGCAACATGCAGATGCACGTCTACGTGCCGGACAGCCGTCCCGCGAAGCCGGCGGTCGTGGTGGCCATGCACGGCTGCGGCGGCACCGGCCCGAACTTCTACTCCGGCAGCGAGTTCGCCTCACTCGCCGACCGGTACGGATTCATCGTCGTCTACCCGACGGCGACCCAGTCGGCGGGCTTCGGCAAGTGCTTCGACACCTGGTCGGACGCGGCCAAGCGCCGCGGCGGCGGCAGCGACCCCGTCTCGATCATCTCGATGATCAACTACGTGAAGCAGCAGTACAACGCCGACCCGAACCAGGTGTTCGCCACCGGCAGTTCGTCCGGCGGCATGATGACGCAGCACATGCTCGCCCTGTACCCGGACGTGTTCAAGGCCGCCGCCTCCTTCATGGGCGTTCCGTTCGGATGCTTCGCCAACGCGGCGGACTACCCGCCCAGCACCAGCAAGTGCACCGGCGGAAGCATGAACAGGACCCCCCAGCAGTGGGGTGACCTGGTGCGGCAGGCCTACCCCGGCTTCAGCGGGACGCGGCCCCGGATCCAGCTGTGGCACGGCACCAGCGACACCCTCGTGCCCTACTCGCTGCTGCAGGAGAGCGTCGAGCAGTGGACCGACGTGTTCGGGCTGAGCCAGACGCCGACGTCCTCCGACACCCCGCAGTCGGGCTGGAACCGGCAGCGGTTCGCGGGCGCCTCCGGTGCGGTGAACGTCGAGGCGTACAGCATCCAGGGGGCCGGTCACTCCCTGCCGTCGACCGGGATGGCCGCCCAGGCCGTCCAGTTCTTCGGCCTCACCGGCAGCACCCCGGGCCCCGGCCCGACGACCGGCACCCCCACCACCCCGCCGCCCGGCTCGAGCGCGTGCAAGGTGACCGCCGCGGTCACCGCCTGGAACAACGGGCTCACCGAGAACCTCACAATCACCAACACCGGCACGTCGGCGGTGAACGGATGGTCGCTCGCGTTCACCCTCCCCGGCGGGCAGACGATCACCAACGGGTGGAACGCCACCTACAAGGGGACCAGCGGGCAGGTGACCGCAACCAACGTGGGCTTCAACGGCACGCTCGCGGCGGGCCAGTCCGCCACGATCGGCTTCCAGGCCACCCACACCGGCAACACGGCCTCGCCGACCGGCTTCACCCTCAACGGCGCGGCCTGCGTCACGAGCTGACGCACGGACCGACCGGACACCGGACAGGCCGGGGCCCTCCCGAGGGCTCCGGCCCGCCCTCGTGCCGTCGGCCCGCTCTCGTGCCGTCGGTCCGCACGGCCCCGCATGCGTGTGAACCGGCGGCCCACCGGCGCCGGTGCGGTCGCGCACGTCCGAAGCATTGACAGGTTTCCTGATCGTCCCGACACTGACCGTCGATCAGGAAACCTGACAGTCTCCCCGGCCGGCAGCGCGAAGGAGCCCTGGCATGAAGCCCGCACCCCCCACCCCCGGCGACAGCACCCAACTGCGCCGCGCCGTCACGTCCAGCTTCCTCGGCAGCGTCATCGAGTACTACGACTTCCTGCTGTACGCGACCGCCTCCGCGGTGGTCTTCGCCGACGTGTTCTTCTCCGACCTCGACCCGCTGGCCGGCACGGTGGCCAGCTTCGGGACCCTGGCCACCGGCTACCTCGCCCGCCCGCTGGGCGGCGTGCTGTTCGGCCACTTCGGGGACCGGCTGGGCCGCAAGAACATGCTGGTGCTGTCGATGGTCCTGATGGGTGTCGCCAGCTTCCTGATCGGCGTGCTTCCCACCCACGCGAGCGCCGGAAGCCTGGCCCCGATCGCGCTGGTCGTGCTGCGCGTGGTGCAGGGCGTCGCGGTGGGCGGCGAGTGGGGCGGAGCGGTGCTGATGTCCGCCGAACACGCCACGGAGCGGCGCGGGTTGTGGGCGAGCTTCACCAACGCCGGAGCGCCGTGCGGCATGGCGGTGTCCACGGTGGTGATGTCCGCGACCGCCGCGGCCGTCGGCGAGGAGGCGTTCCTCGCCTGGGGCTGGCGCATACCGTTCCTGCTGAGCCTCGTACTGCTGGCCATCGGCCTCTTCGTGCGGCTGCGGGTCGCCGAGACGCCCGTCTTCACGTCGGCCGCCGCGCAGGAGGCGCCGCGGCGGGCGCCGCTCGGGGACGTGCTGCGCAACCATCCGCGGGTGCTGCTGCTCGGCGTGGGCGTCGGTCTGAGCGCGTTCGTGGTGCAGGGCACCCTCACCACGTTCATCATCTCCTACGCGGTACGGGCCGGTTACGGCCGGGAGACGGTGCTGCACGCCCTCACCGTCTCGTCGACGCTCGCCGTGGCCGGCATCCTCGGCTGGTCCGCCGCCAGCGACCGCTTCGGCCGCAGGCCGGTCGTGGCCGCGGGCGCGGTGGCGGTGGGCGCCTACTCCTTCGTGCTCTTCCCGCTGGTCGACAGCGGGAGCACCGCCGCGCTGGTGGTGGCCGTCGTCGTGGGGCAGTCGGTCCTGCACCCGATGATGTACGGGCCGCTGGCCGCGCTGTACGCGGAACTCTTCACCACCCGCAGCCGCTACACCGGGGCCTCGCTCGGCTACCAGCTCGCCGGCCTCGGAGCCGGCTTCGCGCCGCTGATCTTCGCCGAGGCGCAGGCGCTCGGCGGCGGCACGACCGCCATCTCCCTGGTCATCGCCGCGTTCTGCGCGCTCACTGTGGTCTGCGTGCTGGCGCTGGGCGAGACCAGCCGCAACCCGCTCGCCGCGCCCGCCGGGAGACGGCCGGAGGAACGCGAGAACGCCTGAGGCGCGTGCCCGTCCCGGGGCCGCTCCCGTCACCGGGGCGGGCGCAACGCCCGCCAGGAACCGTCGAGGGACGAGCGCAGGCGCGCGCGTTCCGCCCTGCTCAGCCCCGAGAGCATCAGCTCCTCGATCGCGGCGTGCGCATCGGCGTACTCGGCGAGGAGGCGGCGGCCCTCCTCCGTGAGGTGGACCAGCAGTTCGCGGCGGCTGGCCGGGTTGGGGGAGCGGGAGATCAGCTCGCGCTGCTCCAGCGCGCGCAGCATGTCGGCCATGGCCTGGGGGGTGACGAAGGAGTCGCGGGCCAGCTGCGCCGCGGAGATGCCGCCACGCCGTTCGAGCACGGTGAGCGCCGTGTACTGGAGGGTGGTCACCCCCGAGCCGCGCAGCATCTCGTCGAGGCGCGCACGGATGACGAGTTCGAGCCGCTTGACCGCATACAGCAAGGACGGCGCGCGCCGGCCCTCGGCTTCCTCCACCGTTTCCCTCCCGGGTATTGACAGGAATCTTGAGGGTACCAACCATGGTTGATCATCAAGGTTCCTGATGGTCTGGAGATGGTGTGACCGCAGAGAACGACCTCCCCGCATCCCTCTCGCCGGCATCTCTCGCGCCGGCCCGTCACGGCGACGTCGCGATCCTCACCCTGAGCCGCCCCGCCAAGCGCAACGCCCTGGACGACGCCACCGTACTGGGCCTCGGCCGCTTCTTCGACGCCCCGCCCGCCTGGGCGAAGGCCGTGGTGCTGGCCGCCGACGGCGAGCACTTCTGCGCGGGACTCGACCTGGCGGAACTCAGGGAACGGGACGCGGTGCAGGGCCTGCACCACTCCCGCATGTGGCACCGTGCCTTCGAACGGATCGCGTGCGGAACCGTGCCGGTGATCGCGGTGCTCAAGGGCGCCGTCGTGGGAGGCGGCCTGGAGCTGGCCGCCTCCGCCCACCTGAGGATCGCCGAGGACTCGGCCTTCTTCGCCCTGCCGGAGGGGGAACGCGGCCTGTTCGTCGGCGGAGGCGCCTCCGTCCGGATCCCGCGCCTCACCGGTGTGGCCCTGATGGCCGACATGATGCTCACCGGCCGTGTGCTCGACGCCGACGAGGGCGCCGCCGCCGGACTCGCCACCTACCGGACCGCGACGGGGGAGGGCCTGTCCAAGGCGCTCGAACTCGCCGCCCGCGTCGCCCGGAACAGCCCCGTCACCAACTACGCCGTGATCCACGCCCTGCCCAGGATCGCCGAGGCGGCGCCCGAGACCGGGCTGCTCCTGGAATCCCTGATGGCCGGCGTCGCCCAGAGCAGCCCTGAGGCCAAGGACCGGATGAACGCCTTCCTGTCCGGCCGGGCGGCCAAGGTCACCGCACCGGCCTCCGCACCGGCACCGGCCTCCGCGCCCGTGTCCCCACCCCCCGCTCCCCGTTCCCCTTCCGCTCCCTCTCCCGCTCCCACCTCCCCCCTCACCTCCGTCGACGAGGAGGCACGATGAGCACCCCCCACCCGCCCAGGGAACCCGAACTCCTCCACCCGCCCGTCCCGGAGCGGGCCCGCGTCGCCCGCGTCCGGGAGTTCCTGACCTGGCTGCGCGACGACCGCAGGGCCGACCTGGCCTCCTGGGAGGAGCTGCGGGCCTGGTCGGTCCGCGACCTCGAGGACTTCTGGGAGTCGGTCCGGGAGTACTTCGGCGTCCGGTTCCACACCCCCGCCGAGAAGGTCCTCACCACCCGGGAGATGCCCGGCGCCCGCTGGTTCCCCGGCGCCACCCTCAACTACGCGGAGCACGCCCTCGGCCGGCCCGAGGACGCCGACACGGTCGCCGTCGTCGCGCACTCCCAGACCCGGGAGCCCGTCGAGCTGACCTTCGCCGAACTCGCCGAGCGGGTACGGCGGGTACGCGCCGGGCTGCGTCGCCTGGGCGTCGGCAGGGGCGACCGGGTGGCCGGTTACCTGCCCAACATCCCCGAGACGCTGGTCGCCTACCTGGCCACCGCCAGTCTCGGCGCCGTATGGACGGCCTGCGCACCGGAGTTCGGGCCGCGCAGCGTGCACGACCGGTTCGGACAGGTGGAGCCCAAGGTCCTGCTCGCCGTCGCGGGGTACACCTACGGCGACAAGGAGGCCGACAAGCGGGCCGAGGTCGCGGAGATCCGCGCCGCGCTGCCCGGCGTGCGCCACCTCGTCCACGTCCCCTACGGACGGCACGCGTTGGACGGGGCGGTGCCCTTCGCCGACCTGCTGGCCGACACCGACGAACCCCTCGCCTTCGAGCCCGTTCCGTTCGGCCATCCGCTGTGCGTGCTCTACTCCTCCGGCACCACCGGCAGGCCCAAGGCCATCGTCCACGGCCACGGCGGACTGCTGCTGGAGCACCTGAAGAACCACGCCTTCCACTGGGACCTGGGCCCCGGCGACCGGCTGCTGTGGTTCAGCACCACGGCCTGGATGATGTGGAACACGCTCGTGTCGGCGCTGCTGGTCCGCTCCTCCATCGTCATGATCGACGGCAACCCGCTCCATCCCGGGCTGGGGGAACAGTGGCGGCTCGCCGAGCGCACCGGCGCGACGCTCATGGGCGCGAGCCCCGGCTACCTGATGGCCTGCCGCAAGGAAGGGATGCGGCCCGCCGAGGAGTTCGACCTCTCCCGGCTGCGGCAGATCGGTGTGGCGGGCAGTCCCTTCCCGCCCGAGGGCGCCCGGTGGGTGGCCGAACAGTTCGGCAGCCGGGTGCTGCTCAACGTCGGCAGCGGCGGCACCGACGTCTGCACCGGACTCGTGCAGGCGTCGCCGCTCACGCCGGTGTACGCCGGCGAGATGTCCGGGCCGAGCCTGGCCGTCGACGTCAAGGCGTACGACCGGGACGGCCGGTCCGTCGTGGGGGAGCTGGGCGAGCTGGTGATCACCTCACCGATGCCGTCCATGCCGGTCGGCCTGTGGGGCGACCCGGACGGCAGCGGGCTGAGGGACGCCTACTTCTCGGCCTATCCGGGCGCGTTCCGCTTCGGTGACTGGTGCCGGTTCTCCGCCGCCGGCTCCTGCCTGATCACCGGCCGGTCCGACGCCACCCTCAACCGGGGCGGGGTGAGGCTGGGCACCGGCGAGTTCTACCGGGTCCTGCAGGACGCCGACGAGATCACCGACAGCGTCGTCGTCCACCTCGAGGATCCCGCGGGCGGCACGGGCGAACTGATCCTCTTCGTGGTGCCCAGCCCCGGTAGCGGGGTCGACGACGGCCTGCGGGAGCGGCTGTCCGCGCGGATCCGGTCCGCCCTGTCGCCGCGCCACGTGCCGGACCGGATCGTCGCGGTGCCCTCCGTGCCGTACTCGCGGACCGGCAAGAAGCTGGAGGTGCCGGTCAAGCGGATCCTGCTCGGCGCCGACCCGGCCGCCGTCGCCTCCCCGGGCGCGCTCGTCGACCCGTCAGCGCTCGACGCGTTCGCGGAGTACGGCCGCCGCCGCGCCGAGGACGCCCGATGAGCGCCGGGCGCACCGCCGCGGGGGACCTCGGGCCCGCGGTGGCGGGCGCCGGGCACGCCGCGGTGGTGGGCACCGGCGTCATCGGCGCGGGGTGGGCCGCCCTGTTCCTGGCCCAGGGCCTGGACGTCCACGCCCACGACCCCGCCGACGGCGCCGAGGAGCGGCTACGGGAATCCGTCCGCATGGCCTGGCCGGCCCTCACCCGGCTCGGCCTCGCCGAAGGCGCCGACCCGCACCGGCTGCGGTTCACCGGCAGCGCGGCGGAGGCCGCCGACGGTGCGTGCTTCGTGCAGGAGAGCGGCCCGGAGCGGGAGGACGCCAAGCGGCGGCTGCTCGCCGAGCTCGACGAGGCGGCCCCGCCGGGGACGCCCCTGGCCAGCAGTTCCTCCGGGATCACGCCCAGCACGCTGCAGACGATGTGCGCGCGCCGCCCGGAACGGGTGCTGGTCGGCCACCCCTTCCACCCGTCCCACCTCATCCCGCTGGTCGAGGTCGTGCCGGGTGCGCACACCGAGCGGTCCGTCGTCGAGGAGACCCTGCGCTTCTACACCGCAGTCGGCAAACGGCCGGTCCTGGTACGGCGCGAGGTGCCCGGCCACGTCACCAACCGGCTCCAGGCCGCCCTGTGGCGGGAGGCCTACTCGCTGGTGGAACGAGGCGTGGCCACCGTCGCCGACATCGACACGGCCGTCTCCGAGGGCCCCGGCCTGCGCTGGGCGCTGCTCGGCCCCCTGGTCAACCAGCACCTGTCCGGCGGGTCGGGCGGCATGGCCCACACCCTGGAACACCTCGGACCGCCCGCCCAGCGCTGGATGGACGACCTCGGCACGCCACAGCTCACCCCGGCCCTGACCGAGGCGCTGGTCCGCGGCGTCGACGAGGAACTCACCGGCGTCGACCAGGCGCGCATGGTGGCCGAGCGGGACGAACTGCTGGTCCAGCTCATCGAGGAGAAGCGCCGCCGCCGCTCCCTGCCCTGACACCGCCCCCCAGCCGGCCCCGACGCCCTGCCCCCGCCGCCCCCCGACGCCCAGCCCTCCCGCCCCCCCGACGCCCCGACGAGGAGTGCGCACGTGACCGCCCGCTATCGCCCCCGCGTCGACCCCGACGCCATCGTCGCGCTCGACACGCATGTCCACATCGAGTGCGACGGCCACGGCCGCCTCTCCCTGGACCAGGAACTCCTGGACGCCTCGGCCCGGTACTTCCGGTCCGGGCATCCGCGCACGCCCACCCTGGAGGAGATTGCCGGGCACTACCGCGCCCGGAACATGGCCGCGGTCGTCTTCACCGTCGACGCCACCACCGGCCTCGGTCACCCGTCGCTCTCCAGCGAGGAGATCGCCGAAGGCGCCGCCGAACACGCCGACGTGCTGCTGCCGTTCGGCTCCGTCGACCCACTGCGCGGCGACCGGGCCGTGCGGCAGGCCCGACGTCTGGCCGAGGAGTACGGCGTCCTCGGCTTCAAGTTCCACCCCAGCCTGCAGAACTTCGCGCCGAACGACCCGGCCCACCGCCCGCTGTGGGAGACGCTCCAGGAACTCGGCACCGTCGCCCTCTTCCACACCGGACAGACCGGCATCGGCGCGGGACTCCCCGGCGGTCGGGGCATCAAGCTGCGGTACTCCGACCCGATGCTCCTCGACGACGTGGCAGCGGACTTCCCCCACCTGACCATGGTGCTCGCCCACCCGTCGGTGCCCTGGGTGGACTCGTCGATCTCGATCGCCACCCACAAGGCCAACGTGTACCTCGACCTGTCGGGCTGGTCCCCCACGTACTTCCCGCCGCAACTCGTCCGGCAGGCCGGCGGCCCGTTGCGCCACAAGGTCCTCTTCGGCTCCGACTTCCCTGTCCTCACCCCCGACCGGTGGCTCGCGGACTTCGAGAGGCTGGACATCAAGGACGAGGCGCGCCCGCTGATCCTCAAGGAGAACGCCCTGCGCGTGCTGGGCCTGAACAGGGAGCAAAAGCCCGTCGCGTGACCGTGTTAGCGATAACAAGATGGGTAGCCGTGCTGGTCGACGGCTGATCCGGCACACCATCACCGGACATTCGGAAACAACATCATTCCCAGCTCAGCGGCCACTCCGGCAGAACCCTTCGGTGCCGGAGGGTGATTTTGACGTCACGCACCTGGCTCACGGCTCGTGTTAGCGGTAACAATGTTGAGCCGCTCGATGTCGAAGGGACGACGATGACGGAACGATTACCCAGACGACTGGCATGCCTCCTCACCACCGTGGCCGCCGTACTGGCGCTCCTGGTGGCTACCCCCCACGCGCCCGAGGCGCAGGCCGCCCCCGGCAGTCCGGCCCTCACCCCGCCCATGGGGTGGAACAGCTGGAACAGCTTCGGGTGCCAGATCACCGAGACACAGGTCCGCCAGGCCGCCGAGGCGATGGTCTCCTCCGGTATGCGGGACGCGGGCTACAAGTACGTGGTCGTCGACGACTGCTGGTTCGACCCGCAGCGCGACGCCCAGGGCAACCTCCGCGCGCACCCCATCAAGTTCCCCAGCGGCATGAAGGCGCTCGGGGACCACATCCACTCCCTCGGCCTGAAGTTCGGCATCTACCAGGTGCCCAACGAGAAGACCTGCGCCCAGGGCGGCGGCGCCTTCCCCGGCGCCACCGGAAGCCTCGGCCACGAGGCGCAGGACGCCCGCACCTTCGCCTCCTGGGGTGTGGACTACCTGAAGTACGACTGGTGCTCCGGCAACGGCACCCGCGACGAGCAGGTCGCCCGGTTCGCGATCATGCGGGACGCGCTGCGCGCCACGGGGCGCCCGATCGTCTACAGCGTCAACCCCAACAGCTACCACGCCATCACCGGCGACAGGTACAACTGGGGCGAGGTCGCCGACATGTGGCGCACCACCGAGGACCTGCTCGACATCTGGCAGAACGGCAACGTCAACAGCTACCCGATGGGTGTGGGCAACGTCCTGGACGTCACGGCGCCCCTGGCCGCACAGGCCGGTCCCGGACACTGGAACGACCCGGACATGCTGGTGGTCGGACGGCCCGGACTCACCCTGAACGAGTCGCGCTCGCACTTCGCGCTGTGGGCCCTGATGGGTTCGCCGCTGATGGCCGGCAACGACGTGCGGTCGATGTCCGCCGACATCAGCGCCGTGCTGCGCAACCCCCGGCTGATCGCCGTCGACCAGGACTCCCTGGGCGCCGGCGGGCGGCGGGTGCGCGACGACGGCGACACCGAGGTCTTCGCCAAGGAGCTGGCCGACGGCTCGGTGGCCGTGGGGCTGCTCAACCGCGGCGGCGGCACCGCCACCGTGAGCACCACGGCGGCCCAGATCGGGCTGTCCGGCGGCTCGTTCACGCTGACCGACCTGTGGACCGGCGCCAACTCGACGAGCGGCGGCCAGATCTCCGCCTCCGTCCCCTCCCACGGCATCGCCGTGTTCCGGGTGTCCGGCGGCACCCCGCTGGCCCACCAGACCTTGCGGCTGCGCGGGGCCGGCTCCGGCCGCTGCGTGGACGTGGACAACGCCTCCACCGCGTCGGGCTCGACGGTCCTCGTGTGGGACTGCCACACCGCCGCCAACCAGCTGTGGACGACGTGGGCGGGCGGCGAGATCCGCGTGTTCGGGGACAAGTGCCTCGACGCCTACGAGCGGGGCACCACCAACGGCACCCGGGTGATCACCTGGCCGTGCAACGGCCAGGACAACCAGAAGTGGACCCTGGCCTCCGACGGGTCGATCCGCAACACCCTCTCGGGTCTCTGCCTGGACGTCGAGAAGGCCGCCACGGCCAACGGGAGCCGGCTCGTCCTGTGGAGCTGCAACGGGCAGAGCAACCAGAAGTGGACCCGTACCTGACGAGGTGACCGCGGCAGGGCGCCCCGCTCCGACCGGTCCCCCCGGCGGAGCGCGGCCCCTGCCTGGGCCGCCGGGCACGGCCATGCCCCGAGGCCTGCCCGGCGACGCCGCACCCCCCTCCCGGCGGGTCCCCGCACCCGCTCGCACACCGCCCCTGCCCCCACACCGAGAGAGGACGACCGGTGCCGCACCAGTCATCGCTCCGCTCCGTGCTCCGCCTCAGGCCCGTCCACCGTCGTGGTCTCGCCTGGGTGATCAGCCTCCTGTGCTGCCTCACGCTCTTCCAGCCGTCCGTCGCCCACGCGGACAACCCCCTCGTCCAGACCGTCTACACCGCCGATCCGGCCCCCCTGGTCCACAACGGCCGGGTGTACCTGTACACCGGTCACGACGAGGACGCCTCGACCTGGTTCACCATGAAGGAGTGGCGGGTCTACTCGTCCTCCGACATGGTCAACTGGACCGACCACGGCTCCCCGATGAGCCTCGCCACGTTCAGCTGGGCGAGCGCCGACGCCTGGGCGGGCCAGGTCGTCGCGCGCAACGGGAAGTTCTACTGGTACGCCCCGATGAAGAACCGGGCCACCGGCCGCATGGCCATCGGCGTGGCGGTCGCCGACTCGCCCACCGGCCCCTTCCGGGACGCCCTGGGACGGCCCCTGGTGGAGAACGGCGAGATCGACCCCACCGTCTTCATCGACGACAACGGCCAGGCGTACCTGTACTGGGGGAACCCGAACCTCTGGTACGTACGGCTGAACGCCGACATGACCTCCTACTCCGGCACGCCGACGCAGATCCCCCTCACCACCCAGGGGTTCGGCACCCGCGCCGGCAACACGGAGCGTCCCACCCTGTACGAGGAGGGGCCGTGGGTCTACAAGCGCAACGGCCTCTACCACCTGGTGTTCGCGGCGGCCTGCTGCTCCGAGTTCATCGCCTACTCGACCGCACCCGGCCCCACCGGCCCCTGGACCTACCGCGGCACGATCATGCCCACGCAGGGTTCCAGCTTCACCAACCATCCCGGCATCGTCGACTTCGCCGGGAACTCGTACTTCTTCTACCACAACGGCGCGCTCCCCGGCGGCGGCGGGTTCACCCGCTCGGTGGCCGTGGAGAAGTTCGCCTACAACGCCGACGGCACGATCCCGACGATCAACATGACCTCGGCCGGCGCTCCGCAGGTGGGCACGCTGAACCCGTACGTCCGGCAGGAGGCGGAGACGATCGCCTGGGCCACCGGCGTGGAGACCGAGGCGTCCACCGAGGGCGGCATGGACGTCGGGTACGTCGAGAACGGTGACTGGATCAAGGTCAAGGGCGCGGCCTTCGGTTCCGGAGCCCGCTCCTTCCAGGCCAGGGTCGCCTCGGCGACCTCGGGCGGCAGGATCGAGGTCCGCCTGGACAGCGCCACCGGTCCCCTCGCCGGCACCTGCACCGTCCCCGGCACCGGGGGCTGGCAGACGTGGACGACCGTCTCCTGCCCGGTGACCGGCGCCGGAGGCACCCGCGACGTCTACTTCCGCTACACGGGCGGCAGCGGCTACCTCTTCAACGTGAACTGGTGGCAGTTCACCGCCTGACCGCGCCCCGCCCTCGTCACCGCGGTCACCGCACCCCACGGCAGTCACCGCACCCACCGCAGTCACCGCCGTCGCCGCGCACGCCCCCGGCCGGACCGTCGGTCCGGCCGGGGGCGCCGCCGGCCGCCCCCCTTCCGCCCCCCGGCCCAGAACGTGGACCCCCCAGTCCAGGCAACCCCACCCCCACACCCCCACAACCGAGTTCAAGGCGGCCACCCGCGCCGCCCGCCCCGCCGCCCCGCCCCCCCCTCCACGCGAAGCACATCTCTAGGGTCATATAGCGAATTCTGACCGGGCGGACAGGAGACGTTGGGGAGGGCTCAGGGCGCGCGGTAGCGTCGGAGG